>NZ_JAAVCB010000128.1:0-8448 GCF_014802555.1 Clavibacter sp.
CGCGCCGCGACCTACCCTGCCTGGCTGCATCACTACAACCACCACCGCCCCCACACCGGCATCGGCGGACTCACGCCCGCCGAACGCGTTCACAACCTCACTGGGAACTACAGCTAGGCGCCGTCGGCGGGTGCGTCGCGCAGGTCGCGCGTCATCCACACGCTGTCGCCGTGCGCGGGATCTGCGGTGACGCGGCCGCTGTCGACGAAGCCCGCCCTCTCGAGGACGCGGAAGGACGGCGCGTTCCAGCGGCGCACCGTGGCCCAGAGCCGCGAGCGGCCGGTGTCCCGCGCCGCGTCGACGACGGCGTGCGCCGCCTCCGTCGCGAACCCCCGCCCGTGGAACTCCCGCAGCAGCTCGAAGGCCATCTCCTGCTCCTCCACGGAGGCGCTGCCGACGACCAGGCCGCAGTAGCCGACCATCCCGGGCTCGTCGCGACGCTCGATCGCCAGCAGCCGGATCCCGGTGCGCATCGACTCCTCCGCCTGCACCACGAGCCGGGTGCGGACTTCGTCCCGCGAGGGATGGCCGTCGCCGTCGATGCGTCGCGAGGCGGGGCCGCGGGCGTCGCGTTCGGTCCAGAGCCGGTGCACGACGTCGGCGTCCGCCGGGCCCATCGGTCGCAGCAGGAGGCGCGCGGTCTCGAGGTGCGCGGGCAGCGGCGGGGTGGGCAGCCGCTCACGCTACGACGGGCGCATCCGGGTGCGGCTGGGAGCGGCGGGATCGGTCGCCGAGCGGATCAGTGGACCGCGAGCTCCACCGCGAGGACCGCGACGCCGAGGACCGCGACGCCCGCGAGCACGAGCGTCTTCACGCCGAACCCGACGCGGAGCCGGCGGACGGCGATCAGCGTCACGAGCACGAGGGTCGCCACGAGCACGATCGCGATGATCCGCAGGGCCGCCGTCAGGTCGAGCGCACCCAGGGCGGCCAGGCCGAGGATCGCCATCGGCGCGGGCAGCACGCCGAGCGAGCTGCCGCAGACGTAGAGGATGTGGCCGACGTCGCGCCGGTCGGGCACCTCGCCGTCGCGCACCATCTGCGCGATGTACTCCGCGACCGACACCGCGAGCAGCGTGCCGACGACCGTGAGCAGCAGGGTGAGCGCGGCGCCGCCCACGGTCGCGTGCTCTGCCTCGCGCTCGGTCGCGATGGTGACCGCGAGCGCGGTGAAGGTGACGTAGATCCGCTCCTTGAGCGCCTCGGAGCGCTGCTCGGCGTCGGGGGCGCGGCGGCCGCGGGGGTCGCGGCGGTCGGGGACGTGCTGCTGGTCTTCCACCCGCTCAGGCTAGGCGGGCGGCGGGCGGTGACCCGCGGGCGCGGACACGACGCGCTGCTCGGCACCCGGCCGACGGATCCGCGTCCGGTACGTGACCGGCGCCTCGCCCGTGTGCCGCTTGAAGGCGGAGCTGAAGGCGCTCTCGGATCCGTAGCCGAGCGCGAAGGCCAGCTCGCCCACCCGCCTGTCGCCGGACCGCAGCTCGCGGCGGGCGAGCAGCATCCGCCACTCGATGAGGTACGCGAGCGGCGTCGTCCCCGCCACCTCGCGGAAGCGCTGGGCGAACGACGAGCGCGACATCGCGGATGCCCGGGCGAGGCTGTCCAGGCTCCAGGCACGCGCGGGCTGCGCGTGGATCACCGCCAGCGCAGGCCGCAGCCGCTCGTCGGCGAGGAGCCGCAGCCAGCCCGCGGGCACGTCCGGATCGAGCATCGAGGCGCGGACGATGTCGAGCACCAGCAGCTGCCCGTACTGGCGGATGGCGAAGGCGGATCCGACGCGATCGGCGGCGAGCTCCCTCGAGATCCGCTGGACGTGGGCGCGCACGTCCGCCCCGACCGGGCTCCGCCGGTCGATGTGCGCGACCGGCGGCAGCACGGAGGTGAGCAGCTCGCGGCCGACGGGATCGAGATCCACGCGTCCGCCGATGAGCACGTCGGCGTGGGGGTCGCGCAGGTCGGCGTCGCGGAGGGGCGTGCCGGGTGCGGGCGGATCCACGTGCGTCAGCGGCCCGTCGCCGCTCCCGCCCTCGAGCGTCAGCCACGCGCGGCCGTTCAGCACCGCGACGTCGCCCTCGGCGAGCTCGATCGGGGCGTCGAGGCCGTCGGCGGTGAGGCGAGCGCTGCCGACGACGACCGCGATGAACTTGAGGTCTTCGTCGATCGCGCTGTGGATGCGCCAGCGTCCGCGGGCCGCCGATCCGCCGGAGACGACAGCGCGCACCTGGATGAGGTCGAGCACCTCGGAGAGCCGGTCGTCGGTCATGCTCGGACTCTACGACATGGGATGCGCACTCCACGTGATTCCGGATCCGATCCCGCGGCCGCAAGCTCGACCCAGAGCCGAGCATCCGCACGGCCGGACCAGCAGGAGGAACGCATGATCGCTCTCGTCACCGGAGGCAACAAGGGGATCGGCCGCGAGATCGCGGCAGGGCTCGCGGGGCTCGGGCACACCGTCGTCATCGGCGCGCGCGACCTCGGGCGCGGCGAGGAGGCGGCCTCGGCGCTGCGGGCCGCGGGCGGCGACGTCGGGGCGGTCGCGCTCGACGTGACCGACCGGGCCTCCGTCGCGGCCGCTATCGAGGTGATCCGGGGCCGTCACGGCCGCCTCGACGCCCTCGTGAACAACGCCGGGATCAGCCACCGGCCCGGTGCCGACTTCGCGGGTCAGGTGCCGGGATCCGGCGACGTGGACCACGTCCGCTTCGTCTTCGAGACCAACGTGCTCGGCGTGATGGCCGTCACCGAGGCGTCCCTGCCGCTGCTGCGCCTCTCGGACGCCCCGCGCATCGTCAACGTCTCGAGCAGCGCGGGATCCCTCGCGGCCATCTCCGACTTCGCGAACGCGGACCCGATCGCGCTCGGCTACGTGCCGTCGAAGACCGCGGTCACGGCGCTGACGATGATGTACGCCCGCGGGCTCGCGGCCGAGGGGATCCTCGTGAACGCGGTGTGCCCGGGCTTCGTCGCGACCGACCTCAACGGCTTCCGCGGCGTGCGCACCCCCGAGCAGGGCGCGCGGCAGGCGGTGCGGATGGCGACGATCGCGGCCGACGGCCCGACGGGCACCTTCACGGACGAGGACGGCCCCGTCGCCTGGTGAGCGCGGGCGGCACGGGTCAGAACGGGATGCGGAGTCCGCCGCTCGCCGCTATGGAGAGCCAGAGCATCGCGAAGAGGGCGGTCGCGACGGCGACGAGCAGCAGGAGGAGGCCGGCGATGATGCCGAGGGCCGATCCCGCGCGGAAGCAGACCACGGCGAGGGCGCCCAGGAGCAGCGCGAGCAACCCGATCACGAGACCGGCGATCATCGCGGGCCGACCGCGGAGGCGGACGCGTGTCGTGCGCGACGAGGGCCAGGAGCTTCCACGACCTCAGGCTAGGGGGAGGTGGGTCCTCCGTCGCGGGTGACGGCGTCGGTCGTGCGCGCGCTTCGAGGACGTCCCGGCCCCGACGCCGCCGACCCGCGTGGGAGCATCGGATCCATGAGCGATGCGACCGCGCCCGTCTCCCCGCCCGACCTGGCCGCCGCCGCCCGGATGTGGGACGCGTACGCCGTCGCGCACCCGCAGGCCGTCGCCGCGGGTCCCGAGCACACGGTCGAGCTCTTCGGCGACCACGCCCGGCTCGCGGACGAGCTGCTCGGGATCGTGCTGTCCGGCCGCAAGCGCGCGACCGCCGAGCTCGTCGCCGACTTCCTCGCGCGCGGCGACGAGGTGCCGCGCATCGGATCCCACTGGATCGCCTGCGACAGCACCGGGGCGCCGCGCATCGTGATCCGCAGCACCGAGCTCCGCGTCGGACCGTTCACGAGCGCCGACGCCGCGTTCGCGCACGACGAGGGCGAGGACGACCTCTCGCTCGAGAGCTGGCGCACCCAGCACCGCATCTACTGGGAGCGCGTGAGCGCGGCCCGCGGCGCGGTGTGGTCGGCGAGCGACGAGATCGTGTTCGAGCGCTTCGCCGTCGTGTGGCCGCCGGAGCACGCGGACCCGCGGTGAGGCGGATGGGGCCGGTGGCCGCGGGCACGTGGGCCCGCCTCTGGTTCGCCGCGCAGGCGGCGGGCGGCACCGCCTGGTGGATCGCCGTGCCGACCGTCCCCGCGGTGCGCGTCGCGACGCTCGGGTCGCTGGATCCGCTGCCCGTCGCCCTGCTCGACGTCCCGATGTTCGTGGTCGGGTCGGCGCTCGCCGCAGCCGGGATCCGGTGGGCGGCCGCCGTCGCCTCCGCCTGGACGCTCCTCGTCGCCGTCGCGCTCGCCGCCTACGCGACCGTGACGACCGAGGCCGGGATCGGCGTCGTGATCATGGCGGTCGCCGCCCTGGGGTCCCTCGTCGCCTGCGCCCTGCTGCTGGTCGGCCGGCTGCCGACCCGCTGGGCGCTCATCGGCCCGCTCGCGGCACGACCCGCCGACGCGACCGCCGCCACCTCCCGGCACGTGCTCGCGACGGCCCTGCAGATCGTCGTCTTCTGGGGCTCCTTCCTCGTCGTCGCGCCGCTCGCGATCCGGTGGCTCGAGATGCGCTGGCGAGTCGCGGTGCCGCTGCCGTCGGCTGCGCTGCCCGTCGGGATCGCCGTGCTGGTGCTGGCGAGCGCACTCGGGATCTGGTCCGCCGCCGCCATGTCGACCCGCGGCGGCGGCACCCCGCTCCCGGCCGCGACGGCCACGCGCCTCGTGATCGCCGGCCCCTACCGCTTCGTCCGCAACCCCATGGCGCTCGCGGGCGTGACGCAGGCGGCGGCCGTCGGGCTGATCCTCGGGTCGTGGCTCGTCGTCGCCTACGCCGTCATCGGCTCGTCGCTCTGGAACCACGTCGTGCGCCCGGGAGAGGAGGCGGACCTCGAGGCCCGCTTCGGGGATCCGTTCCGCCGCTACCGCGCCGCCGTGCGCTGCTGGGTGCCGACGTTCCCGGGCGTCCCGGGGACGCCGCGCTGACGCCCCGGCCCGATCGGCGGAGGATGGACCCGATGGCTGACACCGAGATCCCCACGACCACCTTCCCCGACGGCCGCACCGCGGTCGCCCTCGCGCAGGGCACCTGGAACATGGGCGACGAGCCCGCCGCCCGCGCGACCGAGCTCGACGCCCTGCGCGCCGGCCTCGACGCGGGCCTCACCGCGATCGACACCGCCGAGATGTACGGCAGCGGGCGATCCGAGGAGCTGGTCGGCGAGGCCATCGCCGGTCGCCGCGACGAGGTCTTCCTCATCAGCAAGGTGCTGCCGTCGAACGCGTCGCGCCGCGGCACGGGCGAGGCGGCCCGCCGCAGCCTCGCGCGCCTCGGCACCGACCGGCTCGACCTCTACCTGCTGCACTGGCGCGGATCCCACCCGCTCGCGGACACGGTCGCCGCGATGCAGGAGCTCGTCGAGGAGGGGCTGATCCGCGGGTGGGGCGTCAGCAACCTCGACGCGGTCGACCTCGACGAGCTGGCCGCGATCCCCGGCGGCGACGCCGTGCAGACCGACCAGGTGCTCTACAACCTCGCCCAGCGCGGGCCCGAGCACGACGTGATCCCGTGGGCCGGATCCCGCCGCATGCCCGTCATGGCCTACTCACCGCTCGACCAGGGCCGGCTCGCGACGGATCCGACGCTCGCCGCCCTCGCCGACCCCCTCGGCGTGAGCGCCGGCCAGCTCGCGCTCGCGTGGGTCGTCCGCCAGGCGCCGCACGTCTTCGCGACCGCTAAGGCGGCCACCGTCGCGCACGTCGCCGAGAACCGCGCGGCGCTCGACCTCGTGATCCCCGAGGAGACGCTCGCGGCGCTCGACCGCGCGTTCCCGGGGCCGCGGGGTGCGGAGCCGCTCGCGATGTACTGAGGCGCGCCGCGTCCGGGCGACCCGTCCGGCGCCGCGCGCGTCAGGCCCGCGCGGCCCCCGTCACGATCCACCGGTCGCCGCGTGCCCTGAGGCCCAGCGTGAGCGCCCGCGCGCCGATGTAGACGAGGCCGAACGCCGCCCACAGCGCGAGGAGGGCGGGGGTGCCGGCGACGGTCCCCGACTCGGTGAGCCAGGCCACGAGGATCAGCGCGGGCGCGTAGATCGCCAGGTTCACGAGGCCGGCGAGGGCGAGGTAGCGGGCGTCGCCGGCGCCGATGAGCACGCCGTCGAGCACGAACACGTAGCCCGCGACCGGCAGGCCGATCGCGAGCACGAGCGTCACGGCGGTGAGCATGCGGTGGATCCCCGCGTCGCCCGTGAAGACCGGCCCGAGCAGCGGCGAGAGCGCGGCGAGCAGCAGGCCGAGGATCGCGCCGAGCCCCACGCCCCACTGCACGAGCCGCCGCGAGACCGCACGGACGCGCGGCACGTCGTCGGCGCCGAGGCCGTGGCCGACGAGCGCCTGGCCGGCGATCGCGAGCGCGTCGAGCACGAACGCGACGGTCGAGAAGAGCGTGAGCGCGATCTGCAGGGTCGCCAGCCCGGTCACGCCGAGGCCCGCGCCCACGGCGACCGTCGCGAGGATCGCCGCCCGGAGCGACGCCGTGCGCACGAGCAGCCAGCCGCCGGACGCCGCCGAGCGCGCGACGCCGCGGATCCCGGGCCGCAGCGTCGTACCCGTCTCGCGCGCGGCCCGCGCGGCGATGGCGACGAACACC
Source organism: Clavibacter sp. (assembly GCF_014802555.1). Lineage (NCBI taxonomy): Bacteria > Bacillati > Actinomycetota > Actinomycetes > Micrococcales > Microbacteriaceae > Clavibacter > Clavibacter sp. Next base: position 6,600 of record NZ_JAAVCB010000128.1, read on the forward strand.
GCGGCCATGCCCCACTGCGCGAGGACGGTGCCCCACGCGGATCCCGCGATGCCGAACCCGAACCCGTAGATGAGGACCGCGTTGAGCGCCGCGTTCGCCGCGAAGCCGGAGACCGCGACGACGAGCGGGGTGCGCGTGTCCTGCAGGCCGCGGAGGAGGCCGGTCGCGGCGATGACGAGGAGCATCGCGGGGATCCCCGCGAGCGAGATGCCGAGGTAGGTGCGCGCCGCGTCGACCACGGCGGCGGTGGCTGCGGGATCCGCGTCGGCGCCGCCGGTGTCGGCGACGGCGCGCACGAGCGGATCCGCGACCACGAGCCCCAGCACGAGGACCACCGCACCGAGCGCGAGCGCGAGCCACAGGCCGTCGATGCCCGCGCGGATCGCGCCCGGCCGGTCGCCCGCGCCGAGCCGTCGCGCGACCGTGGGAGTCGTCGCGTAGGCCAGGAAGACGAGCAGGCCGATGATCGTCTGCAGGATCACGCTCGCGATGCCGAGGCCCGCGAGCGGTGCGCTCCCGAGGTGGCCGACGAGCGCGGTGTCGGTGAGGAGGAACAGCGGCTCGGCCACGAGGGCGCCGAGCGCGGGCACCGCCAGCGCGAGGATCTCGCGGTCGAGCGGGCGGCGGATCCGCGGACCGCGCCCGGTGGACCCAGGCGAGGGCGAGGGCGCGGATCCGGGCTCGGACGCGCCCGTCAGCGCACCGCGTGCGCGAGCCGCTGCACGACCCCCGCGGTCGCCGCCGTGAAGGCGCGCGAGACCTCGGGGTCGAGCGAGGCGAGCGAGATCGGGCCGCGCTCGGCGATGTGCGCGTCGTACGGCACCGTGAAGATCTGCGCCGGGCGGGCGTCGTCGAGGATCCGGTCGATGCGCGCGACGACCGCGGGATCCTCCGGGCGCCCGTCGTGCAGGCGGATGATGATCGCGTTGTCCGCCAGGACGCCCGCGTGCCCGCCGAGCTCGCGCAGGAAGTCGAGCAGCGCGACGGCCTCGAGCACCGCGTCGCCCGCGTTGAGCACGGGGACGACGAGCACGTCGGTGACCTCGATGGCGCCGCGGAACGCGGACGACGACGGCTGGTTGCCGGAGTCCATCACGCGCATCGCGTAGTACTCGTCGATGAGGCGCGAGACGCCGATGACGTCGTCGCCCGTGAGCTCGCGGCGCGGCCCGACGGACGCGACGACGGAGGCGAAGCTCGTCTGCGGCGCGGTGTAGCCGGCGAGCTGGCCCGCGCTGTGGATCTCGTCGCGGTCGCGCACGAGCTCGCCGAGCCCGCGCTGCGGCTGGCCCTCGGCGCGGTAGCCGAGCGCCCCGGGATCGTCGGTGACCTCGACCACGGCGACGGATCCGCCGCGGACGGAGCCGAGCACGCCGCCCAGGATGAGGGAGGTGGGCGTCTTGCCGACGCCGCCCTTGCGGTTGGCGACCAGCACGCTGACCGCGCGCGGCCAGGTGGCCTGGCGGATCACGCGCTCGTCGCCCTCGCGGCGGGCGACCTCCGCGTTCGCGGCGGCCTCCTCCGCGCCGGGCCCGATCTTGAAGACGCCGCCCGTGACGGCGTTCATGAAGCCGCGGAAGCCGGTGCGCGCGACGGCGGGGCCGCGCGGCGGGCGCTGGCCGGTCTGCTCGGGGAAGAGGGTGAGGGCGCTCGTGGCGGCGTCGGCGCGCGGGGTGCGCATGACGTAGCGCTGCGGATCCGCGTCGGGGAACGCCGTGAGGTCGGTGCCGGGGCGCGGGGCATCGGCGGGCTCCTCGACGTCGTCGGGCGCGGCGGGGAGCGAGGCGACCGGGGTCGGCTGGGGCTCGACCGCGGGAGCGGCAGCGGCAGCGGCGGCGGCAGCGGCGGC
>NZ_JAAVCB010000129.1:0-19089 GCF_014802555.1 Clavibacter sp.
GCATTACCGTGGGACATCGAGGCCTCCTGGCGATGGTTGAACTGAACAGCTCCATCAAGCCAGGAGGCCTCTTCACACGCCCCGAAGTGTCACCAACGTCATGGCCGAGTACACCTAGTGCGGGGCCCTCACCGGTCGGCGGGGTTGTCCACTACGCAGTCGATGGTGATCAGGAGGCTCGACCCGCGGGTGCTCTCGGTGTGCGTGCCGACCTTGTCGATAGCATCCCACGTCGAGGGATCCAGTCGGGTGCGCGGGAGCCCGGTCGTCGTCACGACGATCGGGACGACGGCGCGTCGGAGCGGCACGGGCTGCGCGCCGGGCGGCCTGCCGCGGAGCGGTCCGAGCGCGAGCTGCACGGAGACCTCGGGCACGCCGCTGCGCCGTTCCGTCGAGGTGAGCAGGAGCCAGACCGCCGAGAGCAGGCCGTCGCGCTGGCGGCGGTCGAGGAGCCCCGCCAGGGCGTTCGGGTCACTGAGGGTGACGTCCGGTCCGAGGAACTCCGACTCCGTGATCGCGTGGTGCAGCCACGTCTCACGGCGGCCCTCGATGAGGTGCAGCCGCAGCTCGGTCGCGAGCGACGCTGCCGTCGAGGCGGCGAGGGGCGACAGGGGGAGCGGCTCCCGCGCGTTGGCGACGTCGTCGAGGAGCTGCTCGGCCGCCAGGTCGAGGCGCGCCAGCTCCTCGGACGCCATCATGCCGACGGCGTAGCGCGGCGCGGACACGGTGCTCTGCACGAGCACGCGGTCCAGCTCCATCTCGGTCAGGCGGCGGAAGCCGCGGACGACCGTCACGCCGAACGCCGCGGGCACCACCGCGCGGGAGATGGCGGAGAGCTCGGGGGCGATGTCGCCGGGGCGCACGGGATCCGAGAACAGGAAGACGAGGAGGAGGACGATGCCCAGGGCGGCGTCGACCGCGAGCACCTCGCGCGCGGCGCCGGCGGCGATGCCCGCGGTGGCGTGCTGCATCACGTCGCCGAGGGGCCACACCGCCACCAGGTCGAGCGCGACGACGATGCCGAGGCCGACGACGAAGACCGCCATGAGCGGGCCGGGCATCCGGTCGCGAAGGGCGCGGATGGCCACGACGACTACGGCGATGAGGGCGACGAGGAGGATCCACGCGGTCGCCGTGAGCCGGGGCGACGGCATGATCCGGTAGTCGAGCGCGAAGCGGACGAGACCGTACCCGATCGCGATGGCGCAGACGACCGCGGATCCCGCGCCCAGGTAGCCGAGGCCGATGGAGGTGGGCTGCGTCGACGTCCCCTCGGGGAGGCGGATGCGACGGCTGGCGCGGGACGGCGCGCTGTCCGCACGGCCGCTCACTTCGGCACCTCGAGGACGACCGTCGTGCCCGACCCGGGAGAGGAGAACAGCCGGGCGTTGCCGCCCACGTCCGTGAGGCGCGCGACGACCGACTCCTTGAAGCCGAGCTTCGCCTGGTCCACGTGCGCGAGGTCGAAGCCGACGCCGGCGTCCGTGACCATCGCGCGCACGGTGGTGTCGTCGTCGGTGATGGTGACGTGCGCCTCCGTGACGCCCGCGTGCCGCCGCACGTTCTCCAGGCACTCCGCGAGCGAGAGGAGGAAGGCGTCGAGGATGTCGCTCGGCAGCAGGACCTGGCCGGTCCCGTGCCAGCTCACCTCGAGGCCCATCCGCCCGAAGCGCTGCTTGACCGACTCCAGCGTGTTGCCGAGCACGGACTGCTCCACGGGCTCCAGGGTGTACCCGCCCGACGCCTGGGGCGTGGGGTTCGCGCCGAGGCGGAGCTGACGGAGGAGGCGCGCGTCGTCGGCCGCCTGCTGGCGCATGGCCTGCGGCGTGACGCCGACCCCGGAGTGCGCGAGCAGCGTGAGGGTCGCGAGCACGGTGTCGTGCAGGAGCCGGGCGCCCTGCCGCCGCTGCGCCTCGAGCTCGCTCGCCATGCGCTCGGCGCGGTGGGCGCGCCCGATGTCGGTGATGCGGCGACCGACCCGGTGCACGGCCACGCTCAGCCAGTAGCCGAGGATCCCCGCGAGCATCCAGCCGAACACGTGCACGAGCACGACGTAGGGGAAGGCGGCCGTGGCCCAGGACGCTACGACGGCGACCGCGCTGGTGAGCACGAAGGCGGCCGCCACGATGCGGAGCCGGCCAGATCGGACGGTCCCGAGGAGGGCGAGCGACCCGATGCCGCCCACGGAGATGTGGGTGAGCGCGGTGAGCGACGACGCGGAGCGCCCGCCGAGCTGGGCGACGACCATGGCCGCGAGGCCGGCCACGAGCACGACGACCATCCACCTGACGCTCGCGTCCGTCCCGATCCTCCACTGGGCGACGGCGAGCACGGCCAGGAGCGCGAGGCTCCCGGCTGCCGCGGGGACGGGGATCTCGCCCGCCAGCAGGATGCACGCGGCGGCGACCGCGGAGAAGCTGAGGCCGTACACGCGTGCGGTCCGCTGCAGTAGGCGCTCGCGCTCGCGCTTCATGCGATCCATCGGGTCCTCGCTCGGAGTGCGCCGACGCCGGTGGCGTGCGCTCGGTGTGCCTCCGATCCTAGGCGCGTCCGTCACGCCGGAGGCACGCCCGCGTGACGGCCGGGGCCGATTGTCCACATGCCGTATGATCGCCCGCCGCCGGGCGGGTCCGGGTGGGCTCGGGCCGGTCGACGTCCTATTCCGGCGCGATCCAGCCGTGGCGGATCGCGTGGCGCCGGAGTAGGAGCTTGGTCCCGAGGTCCGTCCCCGCGTGCAAGTACTTGCGGCGGCCCCGCTTGATGTACGACTTGACGGTCTCCTCCGTCGTGCTCATCGCCTCGGCGACGTCGCGGACCGACCGTCCGCCCGCGTAGAGCACGAGCGCGCGCTGCTCCTGCTGGCCGAGCCGCGGGTCCTCCTCGGCGTGGAAGTCCTGCATCGCCTGCTGCACGAGCGCGCTCTGTCGGGGCGTGCCGTCGGCCGCCGCGTGGATGCTGGCGATCAGCTCCTCGGACGACTCGGCCTTGGGCACGACGGCGGACGCGCCCGCGCGCATGGCGCCGTGGATGGTGGAGGGGTCGGCGTGCGTGCTCAGCAGCACGGACGTGAGGCCGGCGCCCGCGAGCGTGCGGATCTTCTGTGCGACCGGGACCTCGTCGCGCAGCGCGAGGTCGAGGACGACCACGTCGAAGGCATCTGGGAAGCGGTCGTCGCGCACGAGCCCGCTCCAGGTGGGGGAGGTCGCGACCACCTCGACGCCCGTGCGGGGACGGGAGAGCCGTGCGCTCAGCCCGTCGAGCAGGAGGACGTGGTCGTCGACCAGCGCCACGCGGACCCGTTGGCCCTGGCCCGTCGCGTGCAGCGGACGTCGGCTCATCGGTGCTCCCCTCGTGCCGGAGCCCGGAGGCGGCGGCGTGCTCCCAGGGGAAGCATAGGAACGCATGATGTCGCGGGCGATGCCGCGGCCGGAACTCACCCCCGGACTGGGGCGCTCCTACGCGCGGGTGTCGAGCAGGCGCGCGAGCTCGCGTCCCACGGCCTGGTTCTCGATGAGGAACCCGTCGTGTCCGTAGTCGGAGGAGATCACCACGACCTGCCCGCCGTCGACGGATCCGGGCACGGCCTGCGCGATGAGCCGCTGGTCCGGCACGGGGAACAGGCGGTCGCTGTCGATGCCCACCACGAGGGTCGCCGCCCGCACCCGCGCGAGAGCCGCCTCCACCCCGCCGCGGTCGCGGCCCACGTCGTGCGAGCTCATCGCGTCGATGAGGCGGATGTAGCTGGTCGCGTCGAAGCGCCGGGTGAACTTGTTGCCGTGGAAGTCGAGGTAGGACTCCACGGCGTAGCGGCCCTCGTCGCCCATGGGGCTGATGCCGCTCTGCCAGGAGCGGGAGAAGCGCTGGTTCAGCTCGTGCGGGCTCCGGTAGTTCAGCAGCGCCATGCGGCGCGCGAGCGCGAGCCCGCGGTGCGGGCCGTCCCCGTCCGCCGCGTCGAAGTAGTCGCCGTCGCGGTAGGCGGGATCCATCCGGATCGCCTCGGCCTGCACCGAGTTGAGAGCGATCTGGTCGGCGCTGGCGATGGCCGGGGCGGCGAGGATCGCGAGCCGGCGCATCCGGTCGGGGAACCCCACGCCCCACTCGAGCGCCTGCATCCCGCCCATGGACCCGCCGACGACGGCCGCCCACACGTCGATGCCGAGCGCGTCCGCGAGGGCCGCCTGGACGGCGACCTGGTCGCGGATCGTGATGTAGGGGAACCGGTCGGCCCACTCGGCGCCGTCGGACGCCAGGGATGCGGGGCCGGTCGTGCCCTGGCAGCCGCCCAGCATGTTGGGGGCGACGACGAACCAGCGGTCGGTGTCGATGGCGAGCCCCGGCCCCACGATGCCCGACCACCACCCGCCGGTCGGCTGCCCGGGACCCGCGGGTCCGCGGAGGTGGCTGTCGCCCGTGAGCGCGTGCAGCACGAGCACGGCGTTCCCGCCGTCGGGGTCGCGCTCGCCGAAGGTCTCGTACGCGACGCGCACCGAGGGGATCCGCCCGCCCGCCTCCAGGTCGATGCCGCCCACCGAGGCGAACAGCCGGTCGGCGACGGGATCGCCCTCGCGCCAGGCGCCCGACGCGGGCGGGCGGCCGATCAGGGAGCGAATCTGCGCGTCCGTCACGAGGCTCGACGGGACGGTGTCCTCGGGTGTCTGCCAGTCCATCCCGATCAGTGAAGCACCCGCGGCGGACGCGCGCCCGAGTGTTACGCCCCGCTCGGCCGGGTGCCGGCGAGCGCGGCCGGTGCGGCGCCGTCCTTCACGGCCCGCGCGGCCGGCAGCCCGGCCGCGAGGTCGTCGATGATGTCGTCGATGCTCTCGAGCCCGACCGAGAGCCGCACGAGTCCCGGCGTGACGCCGGCCGTCAGCTGCTGCTCCGGCGTCAGCTGCGCGTGGGTGGTCGAGGCCGGGTGGATCACCAGGCTCCGCACGTCGCCGATGTTCGCCAGGTGGCTGAACAGCTGCAGCGAGTCGACGAGCGCGCGCCCGGCGTCCACCCCGCCCTTCAGCTCGAAGGACAGCACGGCTCCGACGCCGAGCGGTGCGTACCGGTTCGCCGCCGCGTACGAGGGGCTCGTCGGCAGGCCCGCGTAGTAGACGTCCGCGAGGTCGTCGTGCGCGTCGAGCCACTCCGCGACCGCCTGGGCGTTCTGCACGTGCCGCTCGATCCTGAGGCTCAGCGTCTCGATGCCCTGGATGAGCTGCCAGGCGCTCGCCGGGGCGATGGACGCCCCGAGGTCGCGCAGCAGCTGCACGCGCGCCTTGGTGATGTACGCGACGCCGTCGCCGACGGCCTCGGCGTAGGTGACGCCGTGGTACGACGGGTCGGGGGTCGTGAGGCCGGGGAAGCGCTCGCCGTGCTCGGACCACGGGAACCGGCCGCCGTCGACGACGAGCCCGCCGATGACCGTGCCGTGCCCGCCGAGGAACTTCGTCGCCGAGTGCACCACGACGTCGGCGCCGTGCTCGAACGGCCGGATGAGGTACGGCGTGGCGATGGTGTTGTCCACGATGAGCGGCACGCCCGCGGCGTGCGCCTGGTCGGCGACCGCGCGGATGTCGAGGATGTTGATGCGCGGGTTGCCGATCGTCTCCGCGAAGAAGAGCTTGGTGTCGGGGCGGACCGCCCGGGCCCATGCCGCGGGGTCGTCCTGGTCCTCGACGAACGTCGTCTCGATCCCGAGCTTCGCGAGCGTGTACTTGAAGAGGTTGTACGTGCCGCCGTATATCGACGAGCTCGAGACGATGTGGTCGCCCGCCTGGGCGATGTTGAGCACCGCGAACGTCGACGCGGACTGTCCCGAGGCGACCAGGAGCGCAGCCGTGCCTCCCTCCAGGGCGGCGATGCGCTCCTCGACGACGGCCTGCGTGGGGTTCATCATTCGCCCGTAGATGTTGCCCGGCTGCGCCAGCGCGAAGAGGTCCTGCGCGTGCTGGGAGTCGTCGAACACGTAGGACGTGGTCTGGTAGATCGGCGTCGCGCGGGCGTGGGTGACCGGATCCGGCGCCGCCCCCGCGTGGATCTGCTGCGTCTCGAAGCGCCAGCCCGCTGCCCGGTCCTCGTCGTGGTCGCTCATCGTCGTGCCTTCCCTCGTGCGTCGGTGCCGCCCGTGCGGGCGCACCACGACAGTAGGAAGCGCGTCGGCGGCCGGTCAACGCGAGCCGTCGCGGGGCGTAACCCGTCGGCACCCGCGTTCCCTACGCTGGGCTCATGTCCACAGCCAAGAGGGTCGTCGTCACGGGTGCGAGCTCGGGGATCGGCGCCGCCACCGTCCGCCTGTTCCGGAGCCGGGGGTGGGACGTCGTCGCCGTCGCCCGCCGCGAGGACCGCCTGCGCGCGCTCGCCGAGGAGACGGGCGCGACGTACGCCGTCGCCGACCTCACGGTGCAGGCCGACGTCGACGCGCTGCGCGACCACCTGCGCGAGACCGGTCACGTCCACGCCCTCGTGAACAACGCCGGGGGAGCCGTCGGCACCGACTCGGTCGAGGGCGGATCGCCGGAGGACTGGGCCTGGATCTACGAGATCAACGTGCTCGCCGTGCAGCGCGTGACCGCCGCCCTGCTACCGCTGCTGCGCGCCAGCGTCCCCGAGGGCGGCAGCGCCGACATCGTGACCGTGAGCTCCATCGCCGCGCACGTGCCCTACGAGGGCGGCGGCGGCTACAACGCCGCCAAGGCCGCCGTGCACGCGATGCTCGGGGTGCTCCGCCTGGAGCTCGCGGGGGAGCCCATCCGCGTGATCGAGATCGCCCCCGGCCAGGTGCGCACGGAGGAGTTCTCGCTCGTGCGCTTCGGCGGCGACCGGGCGAAGGCGGACGCGGTCTACGACGGGGTGCCCGGGCCGCTCACCGCGGAGGATGTCGCCTCGGCGATCGTGCACGCGGTGGAGCTGCCGCCGCACGTGAACGTGGACCTGCTCACCCTCAAGCCGGTGGCGCAGGCCGCGCCGCACAAGCTGGTGCGGAGGCCGCTCGCGGTCCGCGAGGAGCTGACCGACCGGACATGAGCCCCGCCGGCGACAGCGCGCCGGGTGGTCAGGCGGCGGGCGCGGCCGCCACGGCCGGGACGGCGGGCAGCGGGCCTGTGAGGAACTCCTGCACGACGGGCCCGTGGAGCGCGACGACCGTCTCGTGCGACATGCTCGCGATGGGCTCCATCCGCCAGATGTAGCGGGTGATGGCGATGCCGCCGAGGGCGGCGCCGACGAGGGAGTTGCGGATGCCCGCCTCCTCGGCGGATGTCTCCTCCGGCAGCGCGCTCATCCAGTGCTGCGGGGCCGCCTCGGCGAACCGCCTGTAGGCGGCGCTGTCGTGGTCGGACGACACGGTGACCCAGCGCATGATGGTGGATCCGACCGGGTGCTCCCACGTGTGCAGCGCCGCGGAGACGAGGGCGGCGCCGCGCTCCTCGATGGGCAGCACCCGCAGCCGGAGGTACGGGGCGATGAGGTCCTCCGAGGGGCGCAGCGCCTCCTCGAGCAGGGCCTCGAGCGATCCGAAGTAGTAGCGGACGAGGCTCGGGTCGACCCCGGCCGCCGCGGCGATGCGGCGGGCGCTCACGCGGTCGGCTCCCGACTCGATGAAGAGCATGCGGGCCGCCTCGATGATGCTGGCTCGGGCGTCGCCCGAGGTGCGGGGGCCGCGACGCCGGGGTCCGGTGTCCTCCCCGCCGTGGTCGGGTGCATCGAGCTCGTTCGCCAGTACGGACATGGGGCGTCCCTCTCGTGTCATGAGCGACCACCGTAACCGCGGGCCGATGGCCGGATGCCCCGGATGGGGGAATTGTGAACAACCCGTCGGCCGCCATGTAGTTTCGTCGAGGCATGTCCGTGCCGTTCCCATGCTGCAGAAAGCCACCGCGTGCCCCTGGACCTCCCCCTCCCGTTCGAGATCGTCTCCCTGACGGTGCTCCTCCTCGTCCTCGTCGCCGACCTGCTGATCGTCTACCGGCGACCGCACGTCCCGTCGACGAAGGAGTCGGCACTCTGGGTCGCCTTCTACGTGGGCCTCGCGCTGGTGTTCGCGGTCATCATGCTGTTCGTCGCGGGCGGCGAGCACGCGGGACAGTTCCTCGCGGGGTGGCTGACGGAGTACAGCCTCAGCATCGACAACCTGTTCGTGTTCGTCATCATCATGAGCCGGTTCAGCGTGCCCAGGAAGTACCAGCAGGAGGTGCTCATGGTGGGCATCATCATCGCGCTGGTGCTGCGCGGGATCTTCATCCTGCTGGGCGCGGAGCTCATCGAGAGCTACAGCTGGATCTTCTACATCTTCGGCGCGTTCCTGCTCTACACGGCGGTCAAGCAGGCGGTGGGCGACGAGGACGAGGAGAGCGAGGACTCACTGTTCATCCGGTTCCTCCGCCGGCGCCTCAAGATCGCGCCCGACTTCGACGGCGCGAAGGTGCGCACCGTGATCGACGGCCGCAAGGTGCTGACGCCGATGGTGATCGTCTTCGTGTCGATCGGCACCACCGACCTGATCTTCGCCCTCGACTCGATCCCGGCCATCTTCGGCATCACCGAGTCGCCGTTCATCGTCTTCACTGCGAACATCTTCGCCCTCATGGGTCTCCGCCAGCTCTACTTCCTGCTGGGCGGCCTGCTCGACCGGCTCGTGTACCTCAAGTACGGGATCGCGTTCATCCTCTTCTTCATCGGCGTGAAGCTGGTGCTGCACGCGATGCACGAGAACACGCTGCCGTTCGTCAACGGCGGGGAGGGCATCGAGTGGGCGCCCGAGATCCCGACGCTCGTGAGCCTCGTCGTGATCCTCGCGTCGATGGTGGTCGCGACCGTCGCCAGCCTCATCAAGATGCGCGTCGACGGGATCCCCGTCACCGGGGCCGACGCCGAGCCCGCTCCGGTCGAGCGCGGCGACGACGACCGGGACGCCCGGTGACCGAGGCCCGCGCCATCGCGCTCGGCGGGCGCCGCATCGACGTCACGTGGGCCGCCCGCACGGACGTCGGCAGCGTCCGCGCCGTGAACGAGGACGGGCTCCTCGCCGACCCGCCCGTGTGGCTCGTGGCCGACGGCATGGGCGGGCACGCGTTCGGCGACCGCGCCAGCGCCACCCTCGTGGAGACCTTCGGCGGCCTGTCCGGCGACGCGCCCGTTACGCGCGACCTCATCGTCGAGGCGGTGGACGCGTCCAACGACGCGATCGGCGACCTCATCACGGGCGACGACCCGCCCGGAACCGTGGCCGGCACCACGCTCGCGGGCGTCGCGCTCGTGCGCTCGGACGCAGGCGACCCGCTCTGGATGGTCTTCAACGTCGGCGACTCGCGCGTCTACGCCTGGACGGACGGTCGCCTCGAGCAGGTGACCATCGACCACTCCGCCGTGCAGGAGCTCGTCGACCAGGGCCGCATGACCCGCGCGGAGGCCGAACGGAGCCCGGTGCGGAACCTCATCACCCGGGCCGTCGGATCCCACGACGAGGTCGCCGCCGACGAGTGGCTGCTGCCGGTCGTCGACCACCAGGCTTTCCTCATCTGCTCCGACGGGCTCACCAAGGAGCTCGACGACCAGGCGATCTCCGGCGTGCTGCAGCTCGCGCACGCGGACGGCGGCGGCGTCGACCGCGCGGCGGACGCGCTCGTCGCGCAGGCGCTCGCATCCGGCGGCCGCGACAACGTCACCGTGGTGGTGATCGAGGCCCGCGCCCACGACGAGCCGCTCGACGACGGGACCGCGGGCGCGCCCACCACCTGAGGAATAGCCGCGGGCACCCGGCGTTAGACTCCCATGATGCGCGTGGGGACCCTCGCGCCACTGCCATGAGGAGAGCCGTGCAGCCTGCGAAGACCCTGGCCGAGAAGGTGTGGGCCGACCACCTGGTCGCCGAGGGGGAGGACGGCACGCCCGACCTCCTATACATCGACCTCCACCTCGTGCACGAGGTCACCAGCCCGCAGGCGTTCGACGGCCTCCGGCTCGCCGGCCGCCCCGTGCGCCGCCCCGACCTCACGATCGCGACCGAGGACCACAACACGCCGACCATCGGCATCGACCGGCCGATCGCCGACTTGACGAGCCGCACGCAGATCCACACCCTCCGCAGGAACGCGGAGGAGTTCGGGATCCGGCTGCACTCGCTCGGCGACATCGAGCAGGGCATCGTCCACGTGGTCGGCCCGCAGCTCGGCCTCACGATGCCGGGCATCACGGTCGTCTGCGGCGACTCCCACACCTCCACCCACGGGGCGTTCGGCGCGATGGCCTTCGGCATCGGCACGAGCGAGGTCGAGCACGTGATGGCCACCCAGACGCTGCCCCTCCAGCCCTTCAAGACCATGGCGGTCACGGTCGAGGGCACGCTCCGACCCGGCGTCACCGCGAAGGACATCATCCTCGCGGTCATCGCGCAGATCGGCACCGGCGGCGGGCAGGGCTACGTGCTCGAGTACCGCGGCAGCGCCATCCGCTCGCTCTCCATGGAGGGCCGCATGACCATCTGCAACATGTCCATCGAGGCGGGCGCGCGTGCGGGCATGGTCGCCCCCGACCAGACCACCTACGACTACCTGAGGGGCCGCCCGCACGCGCCGACCGGCGCCGACTGGGACGAGGCCGTCGCCTACTGGGACACCCTCGCGACCGACGATGACGCCGTGTTCGACGCCGAGGTGTTCCTCGACGCCGACACCCTCGAGCCCTTCGTCACCTGGGGCACCAACCCCGGCCAGGGCGTCTCGCTCAGCGAGCCCGTGCCGGATCCCGCGGCCGTCGCGGATCCGAACGAGCGTGCCGCCGCCGAGCGGGCGCTCGCGTACATGGACCTCGCCCCGGGCACGCCCATGAAGGAGATCGCGGTCGACACCGTGTTCATCGGCTCCTGCACCAACAGCCGCGTGGAGGACCTGCGCGCCGCCGCCGAGATCGTGCGCGGCCGCACCAAGGCCGAGGGCGTCCGCGTGATGGTCGTCCCGGGCAGCGCGCGCGTGCGCCTCGAGGCGGAGGCGGAGGGGATCGACAAGGTCTTCACTGACTTCGGCGCCGAGTGGCGCTTCGCCGGCTGCTCCATGTGCCTCGGGATGAACCCCGACCAGCTCGCGCCGGGCGAGCGCTGCGCGTCCACGAGCAACCGCAACTTCGAGGGCCGCCAGGGAAAGGGCGGGCGCACGCACCTCGTGTCGCCGCTCGTGGCCGCGGCGACCGCCATCCGCGGCACGCTCTCGAGCCCCTGGGACCTGCAGGAGGACGGCGTCGTCGACGCCGCGTCCATCCGCCAGGCCGCCGCCGTCGGACAGGGGATCTGACCATGGAGCCCATCAGCCGCGTCACCGGCACCGCCGTCCCGCTCAAGCAGTCGAACGTCGACACCGACCAGATCATCCCCGCCCAGTTCCTCAAGCGCGTCACCAAGACCGGCTTCGAGGACGCGCTGTTCTTCCAGTGGCGGCAGGATCCCGACTTCTTCATCAACCAGCCGGTCTACGAGGGCGCGACCGTCCTCGTCGCCGGACCGGACTTCGGCACGGGCTCGTCCCGTGAGCACGCCGTGTGGGCGCTGCGCGACTACGGCTTCCGGGCCGTGCTCAGCCCGAGGTTCGGCGACATCTTCCGGGGCAACTCGGGGAAGCAGGGCCTCCTCACGGGCATCGTGACGGAGGACGACGTCGAGAGGCTGTGGGCCGCGATGGACGCGGAGCCCGGACTCGACCTCACCGTCGACCTCGTCGAGCGGGTCGCCACGGCACCCGGCCTGGCGGTCCCGTTCGAGATCGACGAATACACTCGGTGGCGGCTCCTGGAGGGGCTCGACGACATCGCCCTCACCCTCCGGGACGAGGACGCCATCACCACCTTCGAACACGGACGGGCCGCATGGCGCCCGCGCACCTTGCCGGCCCGGCCGGCAGCTCTGGAGAACTGAATGAACTCACTAGTCAGCGACGCCAAGAACGCGGGGGAGCGGGTGGGCCTCATGTCCGACTCCATCGTCATCAACGGCGGCATCCCGCTGCGCGGCCGCATCGAGGTCCGTGGGGCCAAGAACCTGGCCACCAAGGCCATGGTCGCCTCGCTCCTCGGCGAGAGCCCCAGCCTCCTTCGCTCGGTGCCGGACATCAGCGACGTCCGCGTCGTCTCGGGCCTGCTCGAGGTGCACGGCGTCACGCTCCGCAAGGGCGAGAAGGAGGGCGACCTCATCCTCGACCCGAAGGACGTCGAGAGCGCCCACATGGCGGACATCGACGCGCACGCGGGCAGCTCCCGCATCCCGATCCTCTTCTGCGGCCCGCTGCTGCACCGGCTCGGCGAGGCGTTCATCCCCGACCTCGGCGGCTGCCGCATCGGCGACCGCCCCATCGACTTCCACCTCGACGCGCTGCGCGCGTTCGGCGCCGTCGTCGAGAAGCTCCCGAGCGGCATCCGCCTCACGGCCCCGAACGGGCTGAAGGGCGCCAACGTCGAGCTGCCCTACCCGAGCGTCGGCGCGACCGAGCAGGTGCTGCTCACGGGCGTGCGCGCCCAGGGCATCACGGAGCTGAAGAACGCGGCCATCGAGCCCGAGATCATGGACCTCATCGCGATCCTGCAGAAGATGGGCGCGATCATCTCCGTGGAGCCGAACCGCGTGATCCTCATCGAGGGCGTCGACCGCCTCGAGGGCTACACGCACCGCGCGCTCTTCGACCGCAACGAGGCCGCGAGCTGGGCCTCGGCCGCGCTCGCGACCGGCGGCGACATCTTCGTCGGCGGCGTGCGCCAGGCTGAGATGATGACGTTCCTCAACGTGTTCCGGAAGGTCGGCGGCGCGTTCGACATCGAGGAGGACGGCATCCGGTTCTACCACCCGGGAGGCGACCTCAAGCCCGTGGTCATCGAGACCGACGTGCACCCCGGATTCATGACGGACTGGCAGCAGCCGCTCGTCGTGGCGCTCACGCAGGCGCCCGGCGTCTCGATCATCCACGAGACCGTGTACGAGAACCGCTTCGGGTTCACGGACGCGCTCAACGAAATGGGCGCCGACATCGTCGTGCACAAGGAGGGGCTCGAGGGCCACGAGCGCCGCGTCGCGCGACGCGACTTCGAGCAGGCCGCGGTCATCACGGGACCCACCCACCTGCACGGCGCGGACATCACGGTGCCCGACCTGCGCGGCGGGTTCAGCCACCTCATCGCGGCGCTCACGGCCGAGGGCCGGTCCACCGTCAGCAACGTGGGGATCATCTCCCGCGGCTACGAGGACTTCATCGGGAAGCTGCGCCAGCTGGGCGCGGACTTCTCCTACGAGGGATAGCCTCGCCGGCGGTGCCCGCGCCGCCCGCTCCGGCCGGGCGCGTCCATGACGGACGCATCCGGCCCTCCGCCGGGCTGATCCCGGCGGCGACCGACGACGACCGCGACCCGACCGGAGGATCCATGGCGAACGAGAAGGCCCGACCGTCGATCTTCTGGGTGCTGGCGGCCCTCGTCCTGCCGGTGCTCAACGCGGCCGTGCGGTTCGAGATCCGGAACCCCGAGCGGCTGCCGCGGACGGGCTCCTACGTGCTCGCGCCGAACCACTACAGCGAGATCGACCCCGTCGTGATGGGTGCCGTCGCCTGGAAGCTCGGGCGCCTGCCCCGCTTCCTTGCCAAGGCGTCGCTCTTCGACGTGCCGGTCGTCGGCTGGTTCCTCCGCCGCTCCGGCCAGATCCCCGTGCAGCGCGACGGCGGCGTCCGCGGCGGCCAGGCGATCGAGGCCGCGTCGGACCTCGCGCGCGACGGCCGCATCGTCGTCGTGTACCCCGAGGGGACGCTCACCCGCGACCCCGACCTCTGGCCCATGCGCGGCAAGACCGGCGCCGTGCGCCTCGCCCTCCAGGCCGGGATCCCCGTGATCCCCGCCGCGCACTGGGGCACGCAGCAGCTCATGGGCCGCTACTCGAAGCGCGTCCGGCTCTTCCCGCGCACCACCGTCCACGTGGTCATCGGCGAGCCCGTCGACCTCGACCGCTTCCGCGACCGCAGCCTCGACTCCGCGACCCTCACCGAGGCGACCGCCGTCGTCATGGCCGCCATCACCCAGCTCGTGGAGGAGCTGCGCGGCGAGACCGCCCCGACCGAGCGGTGGGATCCCCGCTCCAAGAACCAGAAGGAGACCGGCCGATTTGAGTGACGCGACCGCGAGCCCGACCCCCGCACCCGCCGCATCGACGCCCGACCCGGACGAGGGCGGGGAGCGGCGCCGCGTCGTCGTCCTCGGCGCCGGCAGCTGGGGCACCACCTTCGCCAAGGTCATGGCCGACGGCGGCAGCGACGTCGTCATGTGGGCGCGCCGGCCCGAGCTCGCCCGGGAGATCACGGAGGCCAAGCGCAACAGCGACTACCTGCCGGGGATCAACCTGCCGCAGCGGCTCTCGGCGCACCCGTCGCTCGAGCGCGTGCTCGCCGGTGCCACCGACGTGTTCGTGTCCGTGCCCAGCCAGACGCTGCGCGCCAACCTCGAGGCGGCGCGCGACCTGATCCCGCAGGACGCCGTGGTCGTCAGCCTCATGAAGGGCGTGGAGAAGGGCACGGGCCTCCGGATGAGCGAGGTGATCCAGGAGGTGCTCGGCATCGGTCCGGAGCGCATCGCGGTGGCCTCGGGTCCGAACCTCGCGCTCGAGATCGCCCGGGAGCAGCCCACCGCCGTCGTGGTGTCGTCCGCGGAGCAGGCCACCGCGGAGCGCGTCGCGAAGATCGCCCGCAGCGCCTACTTCCGCTCGTTCGTCAACACCGACGTGATCGGCACGGAGTTCGGCGGCGTGCTCAAGAACCTCATCGCGGTGGCGGTGGGCATCGTCGACGGCGTCGGCTACGGCGAGAACACGAAGGCGTCGATCATCACGCGCGGCCTCGCCGAGATGACGGCGTTCTCGGTCGCCTACGGAGCCCGCGCCGAGACGCTCGCGGGTCTCGCGGGCCTCGGCGACCTCATCGCCACGTGCGAGTCGTCGCTGTCCCGCAACAACACCGCGGGGCGCCTGCTCGGCCAGGGCTACAGCTTCACCGACGTCGTGAAGAGCATGCAGCAGACGGCCGAGGGGCTCTCCTCGGTGGCGCCTGTGCTGGAGCTCGCCCGCCAGCGCGGCGTGCTCATGCCCATCGTGGAGCAGGTGTCGCAGGTGCTGGCGGGCACGCTGTCGCCGCGCGACATCGCGCCGCACCTGACCACCGACGACGACACGCCCCAGGGGGAGTGACCATGACCGCACGGATCCGGGTGGTGCTGCTCTTCGGCGGCACCTCCAGCGAGCACTCCATCAGCTGCGCGACCGCGAGCGGCGTGCTGGGCGCGATCGACCGGGAGCGGTTCGAGGTGATCCCCGTGGGGATCACGCCCCGCGGCGCCTTCACGCTGCAGGAGGACGACGCATCCGCCCTCGCGCTCGACGCCGCGGCCCTGCCCGAGGTCGTCGACGACGGCTCGCGCGTGCGCTGGCCCGAGGACGCGGGCAGCCGCGAGCTCACGGTGCGCGACGCGGACGGCACCGAGCGGTCGCTCGGCCCGGTCGACGTCGTGTTCCCGATCCTGCACGGCACGCAGGGCGAGGACGGGACGGTCCAGGGCATGCTCGAGCTCGCCGGCCTGCCGTACGTCGGGTCGGGCGTTCTCGCCTCGGCGCTCGGCATGGACAAGCACTACGCGAAGACGGTGCTGCGGGCGGCGGGCATCGAGGTGGCGCCGTGGACCACGGTGTCGCGTCAAGAGTGGGCCGCCGACCCCGCGGGCGTCCGTGAGCGTGCCGCCGCGCTCGGGCTGCCGGCGTTCGTGAAGCCCGCGCGGGCCGGGTCCAGCGTGGGCGTCAGCCGCGTCGTCGCGACTGACGGGCTCGACGCCGCCCTCGAGGTCGCGTTCCGCGAGGACGACCGCGTGCTCGTCGAGTCGGGGCTCGTCGGCCGCGAGGTCGAGTGCGCGATCCTCGACGAGGGTCCGGGCCGGGCGCCGAGCGCATCCGTCGCGGGTGAGATCGTGGTGTCCGGCCGCGACTTCTACGACTTCGACGCGAAGTACCTCGGCGCGGACGGCATCGACCTCGTGTGCCCCGCCGACATGACCGACGCGGAGCTCGCCGAACTGCGGGAGCTGTCGATCCGCGCCTTCCGGGCGGTGGACGCGCGCGGGCTGGCCCGCGTGGACTTCTTCCTCACGGCGGACGGCTTCGTGCTCAACGAGATCAACACGATGCCGGGCTTCACGCCCATCTCGATGTTCCCCGCGTGCTGGGAGGCCTCGGGCCTCGCGTACCCGGACCTCATCTCCCGCCTGCTGGACGTGGCGCTCGCGTGGGAGGCGGATGCCGCCCGCGCTTGAGGCCGGTCACGCCCGGGCGATGAGCCTAGGCTCGGACGCATGCTCCTAGGACGATCCGTCGCCCGGCCCCGCCTCCGTCCCGACGCCCGACCCGGTCCGCTCGTGCGGCTCGGCGACCGGGCCTGCGGCGGCCCAGGGGCGTCGCGTCCGGCACGGCTCGGGAGCACCGTGTCGGGGCGCGGCCCGTCGACCGCCCGCCCCACGATCTCGGTCGTCATCCCCGTGCGCGACGACGCGGGGCACCTGCGCGCGTGCCTCCAGGCCCTCGCGGGGCAGACCGTGGCGCCCGACGAGGTCGTGGTGGTCGACAACGCATCCAGCGACGACAGCGCCGAGTTCGCGCGCCTCGCGGGTGCGCGCGTCGTGCACGAGCCCGTCGTGGGGATCCCGGCGGCCGCGTCCGCCGGCTACGACGCCGCGCGCCACGAGGTCATCGCCCGCCTCGACGCCGACTGCGTGCCGCCCGCCGATTGGATCGAGCGCCTCGGCGACGTGCTCGCCGCACGTCCCGACGTCGCCGCCGTCACGGGTGCGGCGCGCTTCCTCGACGGCCCCCGCGCGCTCCGCGGCATCGCGGCCGTCTCCTACCTCGGCGCCTACTTCGGGTCGGTGACGCTCGCGCTCGGGCACCCGCCGCTGTTCGGATCCAACTTCGCGCTCCGCCGGGACGCCTGGCTCGAGGTCCGCGACGAGGTGCACCGCGAGGGCACTCACCTGCACGACGACATCGACCTGTCGGTGCACCTGGGGCCCGAGCACCGCATCGTGCTCGACACGCACCTGCGGATGCAGATCAGCATGCGGCCCCTCACCGCGCCGTCGACCCTGCCGCTGCGGATGAGCCGGGGCATGGCGTCGCTGACCGTGCACTGGCCGCGCGAGCTGCCGTGGCTGCGCTGGTGGCGCACCGGTCGGCTGGCGCTGCACGAGCGCGGTGCGCGGCGCGCGGTCGCGGCCGGGCGGACGGGATCCGCGGAGCCCGCGGGCCTTCCCGTCAGCTCCCCGGAGGCGGCGCGTCGCCGAGGTCCTGCGCGCTGACGCACTTCGCGGTCTGCGGGATGACCGCGACGACGCCGCTGAGGTCGGTGAGCGCGGTGTAGCTCGCCTGCGTGGAGTCGATGACGACCTCGACGGCGGGCGTGCGGCCGTAGGTCGTGTACCGGATGTCGGGGGCGCGCGAGTCGTCCTCGACCCAGTCGACGTCGTCGTAGCTGATGCACGCGTCCGTGGTGGGGCCGGGCGTCGCGACGCCGCAGCGGAGGATCACGGTGCTCTGCGGGTCGCCCCATGCGCCCGTGCCCTGCGCGTCGGTCTCGCGCAGCGGCGCGGTGCCGAGCGTGGCGGGGAGGTGGACGACCACGTCGGCGCAGAGCGGGTCCGTCGCGCCGGGCGCGGCCTCGAGCGAGACCGTGGGGGAGCAGCCGGCGAGGAGGAGGGCGATGCCGCACGCGGCGGCTGCGGCGGCGGTGCGCAGGGCGCGGGCGGGGCGGCGGGGAGTCATCGCGATCAGGCTACCGTGGCAGTCGTGACGACTCCTGGGACGCCCTCCGACGCGGATCCGACCGACGGGGGCTCCGGACGGAGCCGCGTCGACGCGGCCGACGTCCCGACCGACGGCCCGGCCGACGACGACGCGACGCTCGGGAGCGCGGGCGAGCTCGCGACACTGGCGCGGATCCTCCCGCACCTGCCCGAGGCGGACGACGCCGAGGTGGGCCCGGGCGACGACTGCGCGGTCGTGCGCGCCCCGGACGGCCGGTTCGTGATCACCACCGACATGATGATCGAGGGCCCCGACTTCCGCCTCGCCTGGTCGACGCCGCACGACCTCGGGCGGCGCGCCGCGACCTCGAACCTGGCCGACGTGGCCGCCATGGGCGCCCGGCCCACCGCGCTCCTCGTGGCCATCGCCGCCCCCGCGGGCACGCGCGTCGCCGAGCTCGAGGCCCTCGCCGACGGGCTCCGCGAGGGCTGCCGCCTCCAGGCCCCCGGCTGCGGCGTCGTGGGCGGTGACCTGTCCGTCTCGGACGCGCTGGTGATCACGGTCACGGCCACGGGCGACCTCGAGGGGCGCGGTCCCGTGCTGCGCTCGGGGGCCCGACCCGGCGACGTGGTCGCGGTGGCCGGCACGCTCGGCATGGCCGCGGCCGGCGTCCGGCTCCTGTTCGACGAGGCCAGGAGCCCCGACGCGGACGGCGTGCCCGTGCCCGACGCCGCCCTCGCCCGGACGCTCCGGGTGTCCCACCCGGCCGCGGTGGAGGCGCAGCTGGCGCCGGTCGCGCCGCTCACGGCGGGGGTCGACGCGGCGCGCGCCGGGGCGACCGCCATGCTCGACGTCTCCGACGGCCTCCTCCTCGACCTCGGCCGCATGGCCCGCGCGAGCGGCGTGGGCATCGACCTCGGATCCGCCGCCCTCGCCGACGACGCGCGCCGCGTCGCCGCCGCGCACCCGTCGCCGCCGCCCGCGGCGCTCGACCTCGTGCTCACCGGGGGAGAGGACCACGCGCTGGTCGCGGCGTTCCCGGCGGGCGCGGCGCTGCCGGATCCGTTCCGCGCGATCGGCGTGGTCGCGCACGCCGGTCCCGACGGTCCGGCCGTGACGGTCGATGGCGCGCCGTACGCCGGGCCGCAGACGGCGCTCGGCGGGTGGGATCCCTACGCGGACTGGGACGGGGCGCGCTAGGTGTACTCGGCCGTGACGTTGGTGACACTTCGGGGCGTGTGAAGAGGCCTCCTGGCTTGATGGAGCTGTTCAGTTCAACCATCGCCAGGAGGCCTCGATGTCCCACGGTA
>NZ_JAAVCB010000130.1:0-9485 GCF_014802555.1 Clavibacter sp.
AACGGGGCGTTAGCGTGAGTCACGAAGACCTCCGTGGACGTTGATGAGTGTGGTAACCCACATCGTCCCGGAGGTCTTCGCTATCCGCCCCAGCGTTCACAACCTCCCGAGGAACTACAGCTAGTCGGCCGGATCCCCCACCGCCGGCCCCGAGTAGTGGTGGTCGAACACGACGCTCGTGCGGGTCGACGCGACGGCCGGATGCGCCGACAGGTGCTGGAGGACGAAGTCGCGGAGGTGGTCGCTGTCGCGGACGGCGATGTGGACGATGAAGTCCTCGGATCCGCCGAGGAAGAAGAGCTGCACGACATCGGCGAGCTCGCGCATCTCATCGGCGAACGCGGCCATCTCGTGGCGGGCGCCCGCGCGGATCGCGATGCTGATGAGCGCCTGCAGGCCCACGCCCACCGCATCCGCGTCGATCGTGGCGGTGAAGCCGGTGATCACGCCGCGTTCGACGAGGCCGCGCACGCGGGTCACGCACGTCGACGGCGCGATGCCCGCCTGCTCGGCGAGGCGGCTGTTCGGGGTGCGCGCGTCGGCTCGGAGGAGGGCGACCAGCTTCCGGTCGACCTGGTCGAGCGGCTCGGGCGTCCGCACATCCTTCGTCGGCATCCGGTCCTCCTCGGCTAGCGGGCGCAGGATCGTGCAGATCGAGCGGCTGTCGCGGAAGATCCTACGGATTCCACGCGCCTGGGACGCACGATGGCCACCATGGGTCCCGCCCTCCCGCATCGCTGCCGCCGGCCGCACCTCGCGGGGAGACGAGACGGAGCACGCGCATGAAGGTCGGGATCCCCACCGAGATCAAGAACAACGAGAACCGGGTCGCCGCCACGCCCGCGGGCGTGCACGAGCTCGTGCGCCGCGGCCACGAGGTGCTCGTGCAGGAGGGCGCGGGGCTCGGATCGAGCATCACCGACGCCGACTACGTCGAGGCCGGCGCGACCATCGTCGCCACCGCCGACGAGGTGTGGGGCCAGGCGGATCTGCTGCTCAAGGTCAAGGAGCCGATCCTCGAGGAGTACCCGCGCATGCGCGCCGGACAGACCCTCTTCACCTACCTGCACCTCGCGGCGTCCAGGCCCTGCACGGACGCGCTCGTCGCGTCCGGCACGACGGCCATCGCCTACGAGACGGTGCAGCTCCCGAACCGCCAGCTGCCGCTGCTCCAGCCGATGAGCGAGGTCGCCGGCCGGCTCTCCACCCAGGTCGGCGCGTACCACCTGATGCGCGCGGCCGGCGGGCGCGGGATCCTCCTCGGCGGCGTCCCCGGCACCCCGAAGGCGCGGGTCGTCGTGATCGGCGGCGGCGTCGCGGGCGAGCACGCGGCGGCGAACGCGCTCGGCATGGGCGCCGACGTCACGATCATCGACCTCTCCATCCCGCGCCTCCGCGAGCTCGAGATCCGCTTCGGCGGGCAGGTGCAGACGCGCGTGTCCTCCGCGTACGAGATCGCGGCGCAGCTGAAGGACGCGGACCTCGTCATCGGCTCGGTCCTCATCCCCGGCGCGCAGGCCCCGAAGCTCGTGACCGACGCGATGGTCGCGACCATGAAGAAGGGCTCCGTGCTCGTCGACATCGCCATCGACCAGGGCGGCTGCTTCGAGGGATCCCGCCCCACCACGCACGACGACCCGACCTTCGCGGTGCACGACAGCGTCTACTACTGCGTCGCCAACATGCCCGGCGCGGTGCCGGAGACCTCCACGCGCGCGCTCACCAACGCGACGCTGCCGTACGTGATCGCCCTCGCCGAGAAGGGGTGGAAGCGGGCGCTCGCGGAGGATCCCGCGCTCGCCCTCGGGCTCAACGTGCACGACGGGCACGTGACCGAGCCGCACGTCGCGGCGGCGCTCGACATGCCGCTGACGCCGGTCGCGGAGGTGCTGGCCGCCTGACGCGCGACAGGCCGTCGCGGGATCGTGACCCCGCGGCGGCCGGATCCGCCCGCATCCCTGGCAGGGTCGATGCATGACCTTCCGCTACGCCCCCGAGCCCGAGCCGACCGCACCCCGTGAGCGGAAGTCGTTCAACGGCGTCGGCCTCGCCGCGCTCATCGTCGGCGTGCTGTCGCTCGTCGGCTCGGTCATCCCGATCCTCAACTACGTGTCGGGGTTCCTCGCGGTCGTGGGCATCGTGCTCGGGATCGTCGGCCTGATCCTCCGGGACCGGCCGAAGGGCATGGCGTTCGGCGGCCTCATCCTAAGCGTGGTCGCGCTGATCCTCTCGATCGTGCTCGCGATCGTCTACACGGCCGGCATCGTCACCGCCATCACCGGCGCCGTGGAGGAGTCCGAGGCGCGGTCGTCGGCCGGCGCCGCCGACGACGTCCGCTTCACCTACGAGCTGGAGGGCACGGGCGGCACGACATCGGCCGCCGCCGTCTGGGTGACCTCGGTGGGCGGATCGCTCGGGACCGAGCAGGACCTCGCCGCGACGTTGCCCTTCACGCGCGAGATCATCGTCCCCGACTCGGCAGGCTTCGACAGCGCGTCCTTCGCGATCTCCGGCACCGTCGGCGTCGACGGCGCCGCGACCGACGGTTCCACGATCGACGGTTCCACGATCGACGGCGGCGGCATCGTGTGCCGGATCCTCGTCGGCACCACCGTGGTCGCTGAGCAGACGGCGACCGGCACCGGCGCGTCCGTCGCCTGCACGGCCACCGCAGAGCAGCTGCGTGACGCGTCCGAGTGACGCGCTGATCAGCCCGCGGAGCGCGCCGCGCCCGCCATCGCGGAGGTCGCGAGGCCGTCCTTCGGGAGCGCGTCGCCGGACGCAACCGCCGCGATCCACGCGTCGGTCGTCGCGACCGCGGCGAAGTTGGAGTGCAGCAGCGCCATGAGGGTGCCGTGCACGGTCGCGGCGTCGACGGATCCGGCCGCGTTGGCGATCGCGATCGCGCCGGTCGCGTCCGAGAGCACCTCGGCCGCGATGTCGAGCCCCTCGGCCTCCACCGACGACGCGAGGATGCAGTTGTTGGTCATGTAGCCGACCAGCGTGATCGTGTCGACGCCCTCCGCACGCACCCACTCGACGAGGTCGGTGCCCGCGAAGACCGAGCCCTTCGACTTCGTCACGGCCTTCCACGCGTCCGTGCGGCGCGACTCCAGCTCGGGGTGCAGGCGGAACGCGTCGGTCGTCGGGTCGAAGACCGGCGCGCCCGCGCCGGAGTCGTGCTGCACGACGACGACCGGGATCCCGGCCTCGGTCGCCGCGTCGACGGCGCGGGCGATCACGCGCACCGACTCGGCGGGATCCGGGTGCCGGATCTCGAGCGGACCGGCGAAGTACTCCTGCTGGACGTCGACGAGGACGAGGGCGCGACGGGGTGCGGGCATGGGGGCTCCTGGGCTGGATCGGCGGGCGTCGTTCGACGCGCACCTCGATCATCGCGCGTGGGGGCGAGGTCCCCGAACCCTCCCTCGTCGTCCGACCGGCACGTGGTGGTGAGCTGTACCCGTGCACCGTTCCCGGTGCGAGGTGCGGGGCTGACGTGTGCTCGGCTCTCGCCGGGTGCGCTGCCCTCCGCGCCACAGGGGATCAGATTGCCCGCTGACCCGCCGGGGTGTGCCCGCTCCGGACGACTACCGACTCGCCCCTACGCCTCCGTCCCGTCGACCTCGTCGACCAGCTCCACCTCCCAGTTCGCGCGCTGGATCCGCGCGTCGAGCTCCCGCAGCTCCCGGGCCGTGTCGTCGGCCCGGTCGCGCACGTCGCGGATCGGCAGCGCGGAGATCTGCCGCAGCTCGCTCCGCATCTGCCGCGGCGGTGAGGATCCCGTGCCGCGTCCGCAGGGCGTCCCTCCGGGCGAGCGCCGCCGTGAGTGCCGTGCCGTCGTCGAGGCGGGCGGCCGTGTTCGTGAGGTTGATCCGCGTCACGAGCCCCGCGAGCCGATCCACCGTCTCGCCCGCCTCCGCGAGCAGCGCCGCCGCGTCCTCCGCGTGATCCTCGCCCTCCTGGTACCGGGCCGTCGCCTGGATCCTGCTCCGCAGCGACTCGATGCGCCTCTGCAGGTCGGACCGTTCCATCAGAGCTTCCGCGAGTCTCATGCCCCCACGGTGCCACAGCGCTGCGGATCCGGGGAACGGGCCGCGGGATACGATTCCCGACATGCCGTCGACCCCGCCGAGCGACCGGCCCGCCCTCGGCCGCCCCGCCGCGATCGACGCGCAGGACCTCGCCCGCGTCGCCATCGGCCTCTTCGCGGAGCGGGGCTACGAGGCGGTCAGCATGGCCGACATCGCCGAGGCCGCGGGCGTCGGCCGCCGCAGCCTCTTCCGCTACTTCCCGTCGAAGGCCGACCTCGTCTGGGGTGGCGCGGACGTCGTCGGGGCGGAGCTCGAGCGCCTCCTCGGCGAGGGCCCGGGCGACCGGCCGCTGGGGGAGGCGTACGCCGACGCGTTCGTGGGCGCGCTCGGCCCGCGCTTCCTCGACCTCGGCATGACCCGGGTGCGGCTGCGGATCATCGACGCGCACCCCGACCTGCACAGCCGCTCGTCGCCGCACATCACCGCCGCGTCGCCCGCGCTCGCCGAGTTCGTGGCGCGCGGCCTGCCCGACCTCCGCGGCATGCTCGAGGCGGCGGCCGTCGCCGAGGCGCTCGCATCGGCGAGCCACACGGCGCTGCGCTGGTGGGCGACGCGCTCGGACGACGAACGGCCCGACGAGTCCATCCGCCGGGCCGTCCGCGCGCTCGCGCTCCCCGGCGACGCCCGCTGACGCGAGCGGGTGCGCGGGGCAGGCGCCGCCGGATCCGCTAGATCGCGGACCAGCCGCCGTCCGAGGCGAGGATCACGCCGTTGACGTTGCTGCTCTGGTCGCTGGCGAGCCAGATCACCGTGTTCGCCATCTCGTCGGCCTCGACCGGTGCCGACACGATCGTCTGCATGATCGGCCCGAGGGTCCGGCCGGCGTGCTCGGAGCGCATGGGCGCCTCGATCGCCGTGTTCGTCGCGCCGGGGGCGACCGCGTTGACGCGGATGCCCTTGCTCGCGTAGAGCACCGCCGTGTTCTTGGTCATGCCGGCGACCGCGTGCTTCGAGGCCGTGTACGCGAGCCCGGCGGCGGATCCGCGGAGCGCGGCCTCGCTGGCGATGTTGACGATCGCGCCCTTCCCGGCCTCGATCATGAGCGGCAGGACGGCGCGCGTCAGGCGCATGACGGCCGTCACGTTGACCGCGAACACGAGGTCCCAGGTGCGGTCGTCGATCTCGGCCGCGGGCAGGAAGCCGTCCATGATCCCGGCGACGTTCGCGAGCACGTCGACGCGCCCGTCGGCCGCGGCGACGATCGCCTGCACGCCGTCCTCCGTCGTGATGTCGCCCGTCACGGGCACGAGGTCGAGGTCCGGGTTCTCGGCCACGAGCGCGTCGAGGCGCTCGGCCGAGACGTCGGCGGCGATCACGCGCGCGCCCTCCCGGGCGAAGCGCAGCGCCGACGCCCGGCCGATGCCGCTGCCGGCTCCGGTGACGATGGCGGTGCGTCCGCCGAACTGCTGGTCCTGGGTCATGTCGTTCCTCTGCTGTCGGGCCGGCCTCGTCGCCGGCCCGACCATTGTGGCACGCGGTGCCATAAATGCGCGAGGGTCGCTCAGGCTGCGACGGGATCCCCGGTCGACATCGCCGCGTGCCGCCCTGCCCCGTGCGACGGCCACCAGAACCGGTCGCCCAGCAGGAAGACCAGCGCCGGCACGAGGAGCGTCCGCACCACGAGCGTGTCGAGCAGCACGCCGATGCAGACGATGACGCCGATCTGCGTCAGCGCCACCACGGGCAGCACGCCGAGCACCGCGAAGACCGCGGCGAGCAGGATGCCCGCGCTCGTGATCACGCCGCCCGTCGACGCGAGAGCCCACACCATCCCCTCGCGTGTGCCGTGCAGGCGCCGCTCCTCGCGCGCCCGGGTGACGAGGAAGATGTTGTAGTCGACCCCCAGCGCCACCAGGAAGAGGAACGCGAACAGCACCACGTTCGCGTCGAACGCGGGGAAGCCCAGCACCTGCTGGAACAGGACGTTCGCGGCCCCGAGGCTCGCGAAGAACGTGGCCAACACGCTCGCGATGAGCAGCACCGGGGCCACCAGGGAGCGCAGCAGCAGGCCGAGGATCACGAAGACGATGGCCAGGATGATCGGGATGATCAGCCCCTGGTCGCGCTCGGACGACGCGGCGGTGTCGGCGGCCGTGGCGTCGCTGCCGCCCACGAGCGTCGTGGACTCCGCGCCCGGAGCGTCCGCGTACGCGTCGCGGAGGTCCTGCACGGCCGCGAAGGCCGCCGTGCTCTCCGGCTCGGCGTCGAGCTGCACGTCGATGCGGGTGCGGCCCTCCGCCGACTCGCCGGCGCGGGCGCTCGCGACTCCGGGGATGGACTCGGCGGTGGCGACCGCGTCGGCGGCCACCGCGTCCGGCGCGAGCATCACGGTCTGCGCCGTGAGGCCGGCGGAGAACGAGGCGTCGACGACCTCCTGGGCGGCGACCGACTCGGGGTCGCCGAGCAGCTGGTCCGTCTGCGACAGGCCGACGCGCGCGCCGACGAGGCCGAGCGCGAGCACGCCGACACCCGCGAGGGCCGCGGCGGCCACGACCGCGGGGCGGCGCCGGACCCGGAGGCCGAGACGCCGCCACACGCCCGGCTTCCCGCCGTGGTCGGCGTCGGTCCCGGCGCGCGGGATGAACGGCCAGAACAGGCCTCGGCCGCAAACCACGAGGGCGGCCGGCAGCACGAGGAGAGCAGCGGCGATCGCGATGAGCACGCCGATCGCGCACGCGAAGCCGAGCGCGCGGTTGCCGGAGAGCTCGGCGAGCAGCAGGGTGATGAGGCTGAGCGCGACCGTGCCGCCGCTCGCCGCGATGGCGGGGCCCGCGCTCGTGACCGCCGTGAGCATCGCCGCGTGGCGGTCCTCCTGGCGCGTCAGCTCCTCCCGGTAGCGCGCCACGAGCAGCAGCGCGTAGTTCGTGCCGGCGCCGAAGACCAGCACCGAGAGGATCCCGCCGATCGAGGCGTCGATCGTGATCCCGAGCGGCTCCGCGAGGGCCGTGACGACCACGCGGGCGAGGCCGTCGGCGACGCCGACCGCGACGAGCGGGACGATCCAGAGCACGGGGCTGCGGTACGTGACGATGAGCAGCACCGCGACCACGAGCACCGTCACGAGCAGGAGCCGGAAGTCGGCGCCCGCGAACGCGTTCGAGATGTCGGCCTGGAAGCCGACGGGGCCGGTGAGCTGCGCGACGAGCCCGTCCGGGAGGCCCTCCGCGGCCGTGGCGCGGAGGGCCCCTGCGGTCCCGGCGACGTCGTCGGTGGCGTCCGAGGCGTCGAGCGGGACGGCCACGAGCGCGGCCGTCCCGTCGTCGCTCACCTGCGGCACCACGGCCTGCGGGGCGATCGAGTCGGCCGCCAGCGCCTCGGCGCGCTGCCCGATCGCCGCGGTGTCGGCCTCCGTGAGGGCGGCGCCGTCCCTGCTGAAGACGAGGATCCCGACGGTCGTGTCCGCGCTCGGGAACCGCTCGAGCAGCTCGCTCACCTGCCGCGCCTGGCTCGACTCCGGCAGGCCGGAGGGCGGGAACGCGTCCGCCTCGCCCTTCGGCAGGAGGGCGAACAGGGCGGCGACGGCGACGGCCGCCGCGACGAGCGCCATCCAGGCGGTGCGGCGGGAGCTGACGAAGCGGGCGATGGATCTCACGGGTCCTCCAGGGGTGCGGTGATCGTCAGCCTACTGATGGTCAAGCGCCTTAGCTACCTCCGGCGTACGATGACGGCATGCCCCGAGCCCGTCCCCGCCCCGAACCGGGGACGCTTGACGCGCTCCCGGCACCGGGCACGGGCGTCCCGGCCGAGGCGGACGGAGCCGGCGAGCTCGGCCGGATCCTCCGCGACGTGCTCGGCCTCGCGGCAGGATTCGAGCGCCGGCTCGGCGGCGTGCTCGATGTGAACCCCACCGACATGAAGGCGATGGAGCACCTCATCCAGGCGGGCTCGCTGTCGCCCACCGAGCTCGCGGGCCGCCTCGGGATCTCCACCGCCGCCGCGACGCTCGTGGTCGACCGGCTCGTCGAGGTCGGCCACGTCGACCGCCGCCCGCACCCGCACGACCGCCGCCGGGTCGTCGTCGTCCCGCGACCCGCCTCCGTCGGCCGCGCCATGGCGGAGCTGATGCCGATGATCGGCGGCGTCGCGCGCGCTGCCGACGCCCTGACCGACGCGGAGCGCGCCGCCGTGACGCGGTTCCTCGGCGAGGTGCGCGAGGTCTACCGGGAGGCGGCCGCGGGTCCCGCGGGATCCGGAGCCGCCGCGGAGCCGCCCGACGGCCGATGATCCCGTCCCCGTCCATCGCGCGTGCATCGGGCGCTCGGGCGGCGTCCACCCTGTTCGGGGATGATGGACCCGCATCAACCACCACCACCACGACGACCATGCGGCCCGCGGGCACGCGGCAGAGGAGGACCATGACCGGGACCGAGCGGAACACGACCACGCCGACGCGGGGACTGGTCCTCGGCGGCGGAGGCGTCGCCGGGATCGCGTGGGAGACGGGCCTGCTGTCCGGACTCCTCGCCGCGGGCATCGACCTCGGCGCGGCCGACACGGTGGTCGGCACGTCGGCCGGATCGGTCGTCGCGATCAACCTGCGCGCGGGCGCCATCGCCGCCGCCTACGACGAGCACTTCGTCGACGTCGCGGGCATGGCCGAGCCGATGGGGAGCCGCGACCTCGCGCGCACCGTCGAGGTCATCGGGGAGGGCATCGCGAGCACCGCGGGCGAGATCCCGACGCGCCAGAGGATCGGCGAGCTCGCGCTCGAGGAGTACGACCCCGAGGTGGACGACGCGGCGAGCGTCGAGCGCATCGGCCAGCTGCTGCCCATCCGCGACTGGCCCGAGCAGGATCTCCGCATCACCGCGGTCGACGCCGGTACGGGCCGCTTCACGGTCTTCGACAAGGCCTCCGGCGCCGACCTCGTGCGCGCGTCGGCCGCGAGCTGCGCCGTCCCCGGCGTCTTCCCGCCCGTCACCATCGACGGCCGCCCCTACATGGACGGCGGCATGCGCTCCGGCACGAACGCCGACGTCGTCGCCGACCACGAGCGGATCCTCGTCATCGTGTGCGGCCCCGAGGCCCCGCAGAGCGGCATGGGCCCGACGCTCTCCACCGTGGTGACGCAGCTGCGCGGCCGGGCCGATGTGCTCGTGATCCAGGCCGACGCCGAGAGCACGGCCGCGTTCGGCGAGAACTCGCTCCTGCTCTCGACCCGCACGGCCTCCGCGGAGGCGGGCCGCCGCCAGGGCGAGCGGCTCGCCGAGGAGGTCCGCGCCTTCTGGGGCTGATCCGCGCCCGCACCACGACGAGGGGCCCGGCCGCGCACCGGCGGATTCTCGTGGTCGTCGCAACACCTGATGATTTAGATGGTTGTCAGTAGAGCACGCATTCGCTCGGCTGGGGTGTCCCAGTCGAGCGTTTTGCGTGGTCGGCCGTTGAGCTGCT
>NZ_JAAVCB010000131.1:0-30441 GCF_014802555.1 Clavibacter sp.
CACCGCGCCGACGCGCTTGACCCCTTCATCGAGCACTACAACACTGAACGGATCCACTCGAGCCACGGGCTCACGCCCGCGGCCCGAGTGTCACCAACGTCATGACCCAGTACACCTAGAGCGCGCGCAGGCGGATCCGCTCACCCTGGAGGATCCGCGCGCCGTATCGCTGCGGGTCGCCCGCGTCCGTCCATGTCATGCGGCCATGGTGCCACGGTCCGGGTGCGGGTCGGGGGCGGCGATCAGGTGCCGGGCAGCGTGAGGGTCAGGATCCCGTCGCGCACCTCGACCGTCGTGCCGCGGTGGTCGCGCACGCGGGGGAGGTCGACCGTGGTGTCGCTCTCGTGGTCGCCCACGATGACCACGCGCATGCCCGCGGCGAGGCCCGCGCGGATGCCGGCCTCGGCGTCCTCGTAGACGATCGCGTCGGCGGGGTCCACGCCCAGGCGCGATGCCGCGAGCAGGTAGCCGTCCGGGTGCGGCTTGCCGTTCTCCACGTCCTCGGCGGTGACGAGCAGGTCGGGCACGCGGATCCCGGCGCCGGTGAGGCGGGCGCGCGCCAGCTCGCGGCCGGCGCTCGTGACGAGGGCGTGGGATCCGGCGGGCAGCGCGGCCACGAGGTCGCGGGCGCCGGGGATCTCGACGGTCGCGGGGCTGCCGTCGAGCTCGAGGCGGTCGAGCTCGGCGAGGAGCGAGGGCACGTCGGTGCCCTCGGGCGCGTACCGGGCGATGCTGTCGGCGGCGCGCACGCCGTGGATCCCGCGGATCAGCTCGGCGGGGTCGTGGCCGAAGCGGTGGGCGAGCATCGTCCAGATCTCCTCGACGAGCGCGGTCGAGTCGACGAGCGTCCCGTCCATGTCGAGGAGGAGCGCGCGGGCGGTGAGCGTGACGGGGGAGGACATGGGTCCAGTCTCCCGGACGGGCGGGGACGGCACACGGCGGGTGGAGGCGGTGGGCGCCGTCGGCGTGCGCTCCGCGTCCGCCCTGTAGAGCGGCCGCACGAGCATCGCGGCCGGTGCTGCACGGTGTCGGGATGCCCGCCCCCATCCGGATCCTGTTCTCCTTCGCGCGCGGGAGGGGGCACCTCGGCCCCCTGATGCCGCTCGCGCGCGCCGCCCAGGCCCGCGGCCACGCGACCGACCTGACCGGCACGCGCGTCGTCGTGCTCGCGCAGACCGGCTTCGCGCGCCTGCACCCCGACGCGACGGGCGAGGGCCGCGACGACGAGGGCACGGGCATCCTGGCGCGGCCGGATCCCCACCGCGCCTACCCGCGCATGGCGCAGGTGTTCCTGGGTGCGTCGGCGGACGCGGCCGCGGAGCGCGTGGGGCGGATCATCGCGGAGCGGCGGCCGCACGTCGTGGTGTGCGACGAGCACGACTTCGGCGCGATGGTGGCGGCCGAGCGGGCGGGGGTGCCGCGGGTCGCGGTGGAGGTGCTCGCGACGGGGTACGCGGGGTGGCGGCCGGACCTGCGAGACGGGCTCGGGCGGCTGCGCGCGGCGGCGGGGCTCGCGCCGGATCCCGCGCTCGCCATGCTCGACGGCGACCTCGTGGTCGTGCCGTTCCCCGCGTCGCTCCGCGGGCCCGAGGCTGTGCCGCGCCCCGTGCTGCGCGTCCGGCCGGAGCCGCCGGAGACCGCGGCCGCGCATCCGGCCGCTGCCTGGCTCGCCGCTGGCGACGAGCCGCATCGCGCGTACGTGACGCTCGGCACCGAGTTCAACGTGCGGTCGGGCGATCTGCTGCCGCGCATCGCCGTGGGGCTCGCGACCCTGCCGGTGCGGACGCTCGTGACGGTGGGGCCGGGCGTGGATCCCGCCTCGCTCGGCTCGACGCTGCGCCTGCGCGTGGAGCGGCACGTGCCGCAGGGCGCCGTGCTCGGGCTCGCCGACGCGGTCGTGTGCCACGGCGGATCCGGCACGCTCACGGGCGCGCTCGCGCAGGGGGTGCCGGTCGCGGTGCTGCCGATGGGCGCGGATCAGGTGCTCAACGGGCGGGCCGCGGAGCGCATCGGCGCGGGGCGGATGCTCGACGCAGCCACCGCGACCCCGGCCGGCATCGCGGCTGCGGTGGCGGCGCTGCTGTCCGACCCGGCCGTCGCGCGCTCCGCCGCCGACGTCCGGCGCGAGATCGAGGCGCTGCCCCCGGTGGAGCGGGCGCTCGACGCGATCGAGGCGCTGGCGGCGGGGCGCTCCGCCTGACGCGTGCGGCGGGACCTCGGCCCCACCCGCCTCCGCGACTCGGGCACGATGGGAGGGGCGGCCGGCCCGGACGCGAGGACGCCAGGGGGACGGCATGCGCGACGACGACGCGGAGGCAGCGAGGATCCGGACGCTCGCCGGCATCGCGGCCTTCACGCTGATGCTGGGGCTGCTGATCGTGGGGCTCCTCCCCGACCTGTCGACGCTGGGCGGCCGTGCGGGTGGGACGCCCGCCTGGTTCGGCGCGTGCCTCTTCGCGCTCCTCGGCCTCGCCGGCCTCGGCTGGGCGGCGTTCCGCGCGATCCGCCTGCGGAGGCGGACGCGTGCCTGATCTGCTGGAGAAGGCGCTGCAGGTCGTGACGATCGTGTGCCTCATCGGCATGGGCGTGAGCTCATTCCGCGCGCTGAACCACACGTCGCGGACGAACGAGCCGGCGCCGAGATCCATGTACCTCGCCGCCCTGCCCTTCGCCGTGGTCGGCCTGCTGGCCATCATCGCTGGCTTCGCGTTCGACTGAGCGGCATGTCGTCGCCCGAACGGCGTAGCGAAGCGCGGTGTCGCTAGCATCAATCCACACCCCCGGCGGCTTCGGCTTTCGGACGCGAGGCTCCTTCCGCGGAAGGAGCCTCAGCTTCTTCTCCTCCACTTCCGGTCGTGCGACTCCTTACGGCAGGTCGCCATCGGCACCCATCGGTTACGGCTCCCGCCGGGCCCGGCCGCCCGCCGCGGGCCGCCCGTAGCCTGGGGGCATGGCGGGATCCACCGGGCGCGGGCGCGCATCGCACCATGTCGTCATCGGCGCGGGGCTCGCGGGGGCGGCGACCGCCTGGCAGCTCGCGAGCCGCGGGCACGAGGTCACGGTGCTGGAGCGCGACCGGCCGGCGGGCATGCTCGGCAGCTCGCACGGGTCCGCGCGCATCCTCCGCTACGCCTACGACGACCCCTTCTACGTGCGCCTCGTGCGCGACGCCCGCGTGCTCTGGGACCGCCTCGAGCGCACCACGGGCGCGCGGCTCGTGACGCCGACCGGATCCGTCGACTCCGGCCTCGTGCGCCGCCCCGCCGAGCTCGCGCGCGTGCTCGAGCGCGTCGGCATCGAGCACGAGCTGATGGGCGCGCGCGAGGCCGAGGACCGCTGGCCCGAGATGTCGTTCGACTCCGACGTGCTGTTCCACCCGGCCGCGGGCGTCGTCGACGCGGAGACCGCGGTGCGGACGATGCTCGACCTCGCCGTCGCGCAGGGCGCCGTCGTGCACGAGGGCTGGGAGGCGGTGTCCGTCGCGCGCGTCGGCGCGGGATTCGCCGTGACCTCCGACGACGGCCGCCGCGTCGAGGGCGACAGCGTCGTGGTGGGCGGGGGTGCCTGGCTGCCCGAGCTGCTCGGCGGCGCGCTGCCGCTGCCGCGTGCCGCGCTCGACCGCATCCCACCGCTGCGCGTGCGGCAGGAGCAGGTGTTCCACTTCCCGTATCGGCGGAGTGCGTACATGGACGGCCCGCGTGCCCGGCCCGTGCCGACCTCCATCCACATGGACGAGCGCATGCAGGTCTACGCGCTGCCCGGCGGACGCGACGCAGACCACCGCGGCCACAAGGTCGCCGAGTTCGACGGCGGGCGGGTGATCCCGTCGGCCGCGCACCAGGACGGCGTCGTGGATCCGGCCAACCGCGCCCGCGTCGTCGACTGGGTGCGCCGCAACCTGCCGGGCGTCGAGCCCGTGCCGTACGCGGAGGCGACGTGCCTGTTCACGAGCACGCCCAGCGAGGACTTCGTGATCGACCGGGTCGACGGGATCACGATCGTCTCGCCGTGCTCCGGCCACGGCGCCAAGTTCGCGCCGCTCATCGGGAGCCTCACGGCGGATGCAGCGACGGGCGAGCGCGTCGAGCCGCGGTTCGCGCTCGCGCCCTGACGCAGGGCCCGATCAGACCTTCTGCGCGCGCCCGCGGCCGCCGGTGCGCACACGGGTGCGGCCCGGATCCCGCGTCTCCGTGCGCTCGGCGGAACGCTCCCGATCCGCCGCCAGCCGCGCCAGCTCCTCGCGCAGTCCGGAGACGCGCTCGTCGCGTCCCTCCTCCGGGAACGCGCCGGGCAGCAGCTGCGGGGAGAGGCGGGCGCGCACGATCTGCTCGAGCGCCGAGTCGCGCGCGATGACCAGCACCTCGCGGAGCGCCTCCGGGTCGCGCGACAGGGCGCCCAGCCGCTCGACGATCTCCTCCGCGATCTCGGCGCGGAGCCGCAGCCCCGGCACGTCGCCCTCGCGGTAGTCGTCGGGCCGGCGTCCCTTGCCGTCGCGGAGCGCCGCGCGGTCGCGGGCCATGCGCAGCCGCTCCGCCTCGCCGCGCTTCTCGCCGATGAGCTCTGCCAGCTCGCCGCGGAGCGCCTCGATGAGCGACTCCTCGTCGTACGGGCGCCGCTCCCGGAGCGTGCGCATGATGATGAGGTTCACCATCTGGATCCGGAGCGCGACGCCGACGAGCAGCAGCGCCTCCTCGACGAGCACCTCCTTCTGCGCCGGATCCGCGGCCACGCGGGCGGCGACGGAGGGCGGCGGGGCGCCGGGCTTGGAGGACTTCTCGGGGCGGATGCGGGGCCGGGGCATGACGTCCTCCCGGTCCGCTCGCTCCACCGGCGAGGTCCTCCCAGGTTACGCGGAACGGCCGACATCGTGGCGGGCAGCGCCCCCATCCCCGTGCGGATGCGCGGCCGTCACCGGTGGTCGGCGCCCGGCCGTCGTCAGCCCATCCGGCGCTTCAGGAACGCGAGCGTGCCGAGCTCGTCGTCGATGCCGCCGCCGTCGTGGCCGTTGTACTCCCACTCGACGATCTCCTTCTCGCCCGCGTAGGCGTTGAACGCCCCGTAGACGGTGGAGGGCGGGCAGGTCGCGTCCATCAGCCCGACCGAGAAGCGGGCGGGCGCGGTCGCGCGGCGGGAGAACGCGACGCCGTCGAAGTGCCGCAGCACGGCGTGCACGTCCTCGCCACGACCCCGGTGCGTCTTCAGGTAGTCGACGACCTCGTGGTACGGGTACGCGTCGGTGATGTGCGTGGCCCGCTCGATGTCGCTGAGGAACGGCACATATGCGGAGACCGCGGCGAGGTCGTCGCGGAGGCCGGCGACCGCGAGGGCCATGCCGCCGCCCTGGCTGCCGCCCTGCACGGCGATGCGCGCGGGATCCACGACGTCGAGCGACCGCGCCACGTCGACCGCGCGCACGGCGTCGGTGAACAGGCGGCGGTAGTAGTAGGTCTCGCGGGAGGCGATGCCGCGGGTCATGAAGCCGGGGATCGCGGGACCGGCCTCGCCGTGGTCGGCGGTGTCGCCCGCGCTCCAGTACGAGCCCTGGCCGCGGGTGTCCATCTGCAGGTGGGCGAAGCCGGCGGCCGCGTAGATCAGCGTCTCCTCGGCGCGACCACGGCCGCCGCCGTAGCCGACGTACGAGACGACCGTGGGCAGCGGGCCGGTCGCGCCGCGCGGGGTGCGGAGCCAGGCGCGCACGTCGGTGCCGCCGGATCCGGCGAAGGTCACGTCCTGCACGTCCACCAGCGCGAGGTCGGTCTGCACGGGCGCCAGCCGCACGTCGAGGTCGTGCTGCGCGGCCTCGGCGAGGGTGTCGGCCCAGAACGCGTCGAAGTCCTCCGGGTCGACGTGGCTGCTGACGTGCGCGCGGGCGGCGTCGACGGGTTCGATGAGCATGGATCCTCCGGGCGTTCGGCGGTGGGCGGGCGGGTGGGTGGGTGGCGTCCGCGTGCAGGTGGGCCGCGTCGCCTCGATCATCATGCCCGCCTGCGCGCCGGGTGGCACGGGCCGGGTGGCACGGGCCGGGCAGCGCCGCGCGGCGTCGGCTCAGCGGAAGAGCGGCGTCCCGTCGGCGGGATCGACGAGCTCCGCGTCGAGGAAGGTCCAGATCCACTCCCGCGCGCGCGTGTTGTCGAGGCCGGGCACCTTCTGGGAGAGCTGCGTCGCGATCCCGTCGCTGTAGGCCGCGAGCTTCAGCGCGACCTCGGGCGCGTCCACCGTCCGGAAGACGCCGCGCTCGACGCCGCGGCGGATCGTGCGGACCAGGCACGCCTCCCACACGCGGATGCGCTCCAGCCGGTCGGCGGTGAGGCCGGGCTGGCGCGCCACGGTGGTCCAGTAGTCCGACCAGAGCCGCCAGTGCGCCTCGGCCTCGACGGTGCCCGTGAAGAGCGGCTCGACCAGCAGGCGGATGGCGTGCACCGGATCGGGATCCGCGTCCACCTCCTCGACGATCGACGCGTAGAAGCGGTCCGTCTCGAGCACGACGACCTCGTCGAGGATCTCCGCGACGCTCGCGAAGTGGTAGGTCACGGTGCCGACCGAGACGTCGCCCTCCGCCGCGATGTCGCGGAGGCCGGTGGCGGTGAGGCCCTGGCGGAGGATCACCGCGCGCGCGGCCTCGACGATCATCGCGCGCCGCACCTCGGGCTTCTCGCGCTTGCCGCCGCGGCGCGCGGCGCCGGTGGTGCCGGCGGTCGCGGTGGTGCCCGCGCTCGCGCTCGTCGCGGTGCCCGCGGTCGTGCCCGCCCCTGTGCCCGCGCTCACGCGGAGGTCCGCGGCACGAGGTCGTCGAACACGCGGTCGGCGACGAGCACCTCGGAGGTGCCCGGGCCGCCGTCGCGCGCCCACGCCCGCAGCGTGTTGACCACGCGGAAGGCGTCGGCGTCGGCGGTCACGCGCGAGGTCGTCTCGAGGCGTGCGCGCCAGCCGAGCTGCTCGAGGCCGATGGCCCAGCGCGACTCGGCGACGGCGGACGTCGGGTCGCCGTCGGTGATCCGGTAGGTCTCGCGGCTCGACTCGGTGAACACGAGGCCGTCGGGGTAGATCCGGGATCCGCCGTAGCCGGGGTCGACGTCGAGCGTCCACTCGCCGGTCGCCAGGTCGTGGGTGACGCTGCGCTCGGGCAGGCCGGAGTCGTCGGGGATCCGCTCGATCGCCATCGGCGTCGACTGCACGGCCTCCTCGAAGCGCACGCCGTCGTCCTCCGCGCGCGTCCAGACGGGCAGCGTCACGGAGCTGCGGGAGGGCGCGACGGCGAGGGTCGCCTCGCGGGCGTGGGGCCAGATCCACGGCCAGTACGCCGACGAGACCGCGATGCGCATCCGGTGCCCGGCCGGGAACGCGTGCCCCGTCGAGACGAGCGCCACGCGCACGACCTCCTCGGAGCCCGGGACCATCGGGTCGTTGCGGGCGCGGTCGATCCGCGTGTTGAGGTTGAGCGCCCCGCGCGTCACGAGGGTGGACGCGCCGTCGGGTGCCACGTCGCAGAGCCGCACCACGAGGTTCGCGTCGGGCAGGTCGCTCGTGACCGCGAGGTCGACGAGCACGTTGCCGAGCACGTCCAGCGGCTCGTCGAGCAGCAGGTCGAAGCAGACGGAGAGGCCGTCCTCGGCGCGCTGGTCCGGCGGCAGGTCGGTCGCGTTGCCGAAGGGGAAGAAGCGGCCGGCGTCGAGCCCGGTGCGCTGGGGCGAGCGGACCACGACGGCATCGCCCGCGGCGGCCGGCCCGTGGAACGCGGACAGCGGCAGCACGGGCTGGGCCGCGACGGACGCGGGCGGCGGCCACGACTCCGCGGCGACCCAGCGCCCGGTGCGCTCGGGGTAGCTCGTGGCGGGCGGCTCGGAGTCGCTGATGAAGGCGCGGAGCGCGGGATCCGCCTCCACCCCGGTGTCGACGCCCTTCAGCCAGCGGTCCCACCAGCGCAGCGTCTCCTGCAGGAAGCCGATCGACGGGCCGGGCGCGAGGCCGCGGTCCGGGTACTGGTGCGACCACGGGCCGACGATGCCCTTCACCGGGCCGGGCAGGTTCGCGACCAGGCGGAGCACGGCGTCGCGGTAGGGATCCGCCCACCCGCCGACCGCGAGCACGGCCGCGCCGATCGAGCCGTAGTCTTCGCACACGCTGCCGTGCCGCCAGTAGTCGTCGCGCTCCTGGTGCGCGAGCCAGGTCGGCGTCATCGGCCGGTTGGACTCGAGGCGCTCGCGCCAGCGGTCCACCCAGCCGGCGCCCACGACCTCGGGCCGAGGCGGCCGGGAGTTGAACGCGAACATCGTCGCGCCCCACGCCGCCATGTCGATGCCGAGCACCGCGCCGCCCATGTAGTGCACGTCGTCGTCGTACCGGTCGTCGGTGGAGCACACCGTGACGACGGCCTTCAGGGCCTCGGGCGCGCGGGCCGCGAGCTGCAGGCCGTTGAAGCCGCCCCACGAGATCCCGAAGACGCCGACGGCGCCCGTGCACCAGTCCTGCGCGGCGATCCACTCGATCACGGCGACGCCGTCGTCGAGCTCCTGCGCGGAGTACTCGTCGACGAACAGGCCGTCGGAGGATCCGGTGCCGCGGATGTCGACGCGAATGGACGCGTAGCCGTGGGCCGCGTACCAGGGGTGCCGCTCGCTGTCGCGCGGGGCGGTCCAGTCGTCGAGGCGGTAGGGGAGGTACTCGAGGAGCGCCGGGACGGGTGCATCGGTGGCGGGCGCCCAGATGCGGGCGTGGAGCGGCGTGCCGTCGGGCATCGGGATCCAGACGTCGCGATGCGTCACGGCGGCGTCAGCGGCTCCGGCCTCGGTCGCGCTCGTCTCGTGTGCGGCGTCGGTCATCGTGCGTCCTCCCAGTCCCGGATCCGGTGCCCGTCGCCGAGCTCCCTCCACCCTCCACCCGCGGCGTCGCGCCAGGTGGCCGTCACGTCCTCCACAGTCGGCAGCTCGGTCGCGCCGGGTTCGAGCGTCGCGGCGAGCAGCTGCCGCGTGTAGGGGTGGTTCGGCCCCTGGAACACGCGCTCGGTCGGGCCGATCTCCACGATCCGCCCGCCGGTCATCACGGCCACGCGGTCCGCGACGCCGCGCACGACGGCGAGGTCGTGGCTGATGAAGAGGCAGCTGAGGCCCTTGTCGCGCTGCAGCCTGGCGAGCAGATCCAGGATCTCGGCCTGCACGCGCACGTCGAGCGCGGTCGTGATCTCGTCCGCGATCACGAGCT
Organism: Clavibacter sp.; assembly: GCF_014802555.1. Lineage (NCBI taxonomy): Bacteria > Bacillati > Actinomycetota > Actinomycetes > Micrococcales > Microbacteriaceae > Clavibacter > Clavibacter sp. The sequence continues at coordinate 9,199 of NZ_JAAVCB010000131.1, forward strand.
GCGGTCCGGCCGCGAGCGCCCGGGCGATCCCGACGCGCTGCCGCTGGCCGCCCGAGAGCTGGCTCGGCAGCCGGGCCGCGAAGTCCGGTGACAGCCCGACCTCGGTGAGGATCTCGCCCACGCGCTCCGCGGAGGCCCGGCCCGTGAACAGCTTGAGCGGCCGGGCGATCGCGGCGCCGACCGTGCGCCGGGGGTTGAGCGAGGTATCCGCGTTCTGGAACACGAGCTGCACCGCGCGCCGCAGCTCGGGCGAGCGGCCGGCGACCGCCCGGGTCAGGTCGCCCGTGACGCCGTCGCCGGTGAAGCGGAACGTGCCGGACTCGGTGGGCACGAGACCCGCGAGCGCGGTCGCGAGCGTGGTCTTGCCGCTCCCGGACTCGCCGACGACCGCGAGCGTCTCGCGCGGCGCGATGGTGAACGACACGTCGGACACCGCGGGCGGCAGTCCGCGCGCGTACCGGACGACGAGGCCGTCGGCGGCGACCATCGGGGCCTCCGAGTCGGGAGCCGGAAGAGGGGCGGCGGTCGCCGGACCACGCGGGATCGCCGCCAGCAGCTCCCGCGTGTACGCGTGCTCGGGCGACGCGAACAGCTCCGCGGTCGGCCGGTGCTCCACGATGACGCCGTCGCGCATCACCGCGATCTCGTCGACCATCGTCGAGACGACGCCGAGGTCGTGGCTGACGAGCAGCACCGCCATGCCGAGCTCGCGGGCGAGGTCGCGGATCAGGGTCAGCACCGCGGCCTGCGTCACGACGTCGAGCGCGGTCGTCGGCTCATCGAGCACGAGCACCCGGGGGCGCGCGGCGACGGCCATCGCGATCGCGATGCGCTGCTGCTGCCCGCCGGACAGCTGGTGGGGGTAGCGCCGCACGATGGTCGCGGGGTCGGGGAGGCGCACGAGCCGGATCAGCTCCTCGACCCGCTCGTCCTCGCTCGGCAGCCCGTGGCTCTCGAGCGCCTCGCGGAGCTGGCGGCCCACGCGCATGGAGGGCGTGAGCGCCTGGCCGGCGTTCTGCGCGACGACCGCTGCGGTGCCGCCGCGGAGCTCGCGCGTCGCGGCGGGCGAGAGGGCGAACACGTCGTCGCCGGCGACCTCCACGGATCCGCCCACGATGCGGGATCCGCGGCGCAGGTGCGCGAGCAGCGTCCGCGCGACGGTGGACTTGCCGCTGCCCGACTCCCCGACGAGCCCGAGCGCGCGCCCGGCACGGATCTCGAAGCTCACGCCGCGGACCACCGGCACGTCGGTGCTCCCCGCCGCGTAGGAGATCGCGAGGTCGGCGACGCGGACGACGGTGCCGAGCCGCACCTGGCCGGTGAGGGTGTCTTCGACGTTCCCGGGCATCACGCCATCCCCCTCTGCGCGCGGTCGACGCCGAGCGACTTGCTGAGCCCGTCGCCGCTGAGGTTGAGGCCGACCACGAGGGTCGCGAGCGCCACGATCGGCGCGAGCGTCCCGAGCGGCACGACCGTGAGGGCGGTGCGGTTCTCCTGCACCATCAGCCCCCAGTCGGGCGTCGGCGGGTTCGCGCCGAAGCCGAGGAAGGAGAGCGTCGAGATCAGCAGCACGATCCACGAGGCGCGCATCGCGTACTCCACGAGCACGACGTCGAGCACGTTCGGGAGGATCTCGCGGAAGACGATGCTCAGCGGCCCCTCGCCCCGGGCGCGCGCGGCCGTGACGTAGTCCTGCGTGATCACGGTCCGCGCGGCCCCGCGCACCACCCGCGTCACGGCGGGCGCGTACACGACGGTCACCGCGAGCACGATCACCCAGAGGCCGGATCCGAACACGGTCACCACCACGAGCAGCGCGAGGATCGACGGCACGCTCAGCAGAGCGTCCACGATCCGCATCACGACCTCGTCGAGCCAGCCCTCCGCGTACGCCGTGACGCAGCCGACGACCGTGCCGACCGCGACCGCGATGGTGGTCGCGAGGAACGTGACGACGAGCGCGTAGCGGCCGCCGTTGAGGGTGCGGGAGAGCACGTCGCGGCCGTACTGGTCGGTGCCGAGCCAGTGCGCCCACGTCGTGCCGGAGAGCACGTCGGTCGAGTCGGTCACGACGGGGTCGTGCCCGGCGATCCACGGCGCGAGCACCGCGAGCACGACGTGGATCGCGATGATCCCGAGGCCGACGGAGAGCGCCGTCGACGCCCGGAGCGGGGTCGTCCATCCGCGCAGGCGGCCGCCTCGGCGGGTGGGCAGGGGCGTCGCGGTCATGCGCGGGCCTTCCGTCGGGTGGATCGGGATGATCGGGTGGCGGATCGGGCGGGCCGGGTGCGGCGGGCGCGCTGCCGGGTGCGGAGCCGGGGATCCAGCGCGAGCGCGATGAGGTCGGCGGCCAGGTTGCAGACCACGTACACGCCGGCGCTCAGCAGCGCGATGGCCTGGATCGTCGGCAGGTCGCGCGTGAAGACCGACTCGAGCATGAGCTTCCCCATGCCCGGGTAGTTGAAGACGTTCTCGACCACGACCACGCCGCCGAGCAGCCACGCGACGTTGAGCGCGACGACGTTGAGCGTCGGCAGCAGCGCGCTCGGCACCGCGTGCCGCCACACCACCTGCCGCGTGGTGAGCCCCTTGAGCTCGGCCGTCGTGACGAACTCCGAGGCCATGACGTCGATCGTCGAGGAGCGCATGGTGCGCACGATGTAGGCGGCCATGGCGAGCGTCAGCACGATCACCGGCAGCGCCACCGAGGGCAGCAGCTCGGCGACCGTGGCGTCGCTGCCGCGGAGCACGACGGCGGGGAACACCGGGATCGTGATGGCGAACAGCAGCACGAGCACGGTGGCGACCATGAACTCGGGCACGCTCATCACCACGAGGCTCACGATGCTGATGACCGAGTCGCTCGCGCGGCCCCGGCGCACGCCCGCGACGACGCCGAGCACGAGCGACAGCGTCACGCCGACGAGCATCGCCGGCACCGCGATCAGCATGCTGTTGCGGAAGGCGACGAGCAGGGTCGGCGCGACCGGATCCCCGCTCACGAGCGAGGTGCCGAAGTCGCCGTGCGCGGCCCCCAGCAGCCAGTCGCCGTACCGCAGCCACACGTTCCGGTCGAGCCCGAGCGACTCGCGGAGCGTCGCGACCGCCTCGGGCGTCGCGTCCTGGCCGAGGAGCTGCTGCGCCACGTCGCCGGGCAGCAGCTGGATCGCGAGGAACACGAACAGCGAGGCGAGCACGATCGTGAGGATCGCGGTGCCCAGGCGGCGGGCGACCTGCACGGAGACGTTCATCGGCGGAATCCGATCGTGAGGTGGTCGAACTCGAAGCCGTACTCGCGGTAGTTCACGACGTCGCGGGAGATGCCGACGAGCCGGTCGCCGAACATGGGCGTCATGTCGGCGCTGTCCTCCACGACGATCCGCTGCGCGTCCTGGTAGAGCATCCGGCGCCGGTCGTCGTCCATGGTGGCGCGGGCGTCGTCGAGGAGCGCGTCGAAGGTCGGGTTCGACCACGCGCTCTCGTTGCAGGAGGAGCCGGTGCGGAAGATCTGGTTGAGCAGCTGGTCGATGGGCCGGCCGGTGAACCAGTAGCTCACCATGAGCGGCTTCTGCATCCAGATCTCCGTGTAGTATAGGAGTCCGAGGACGCGTTGGTGACGGTGAGGTCGATCCCCGCGGCCTTCACCTGGTCGCGGTAGGCGACCGCCATGGGCGTGAACACCGACTCGTAGCTCGAGGTGTGGATCGTCGTCCGGAGCCCCGGCACGCCCGCCTTCGCGAGCAGCGCCTTCGCCTGCTCGGGGTCGTAGGCGCGGTCGACGTCGACGAACGCGGCGAGCGACGGCGGCACCGGGTTGTCCCAGCCGGCGGTGCCCGTGCCCTGCAGCGCGGTCGCGAGGATCTGCTCCGGGTCGTAGGCGAGCTTCATGGCCTGGCGCACGAGCGGGTCCTGGAACTCGGCGCTCGTGGCGAGCATCGGGATCGTGTACCACTGCGCGTTGTCGACCCGCGCGACCGTGGCGCGGCTCGACGCGGAGACGACGCGGGCGGTCGCGAAGTCGAGGTTGGTCTGCGAGATGAGGTCGATCTGCCCGGCGAGCAGCGCGTTCACGCGGGCCGTCGTGTCCTGGATGGAGGAGAAGTCGATGCCGTCGAGCACGGGTCGCCCGGCGAAGTGGCCATCGAAGGCCTCGACGCTGCCGGATCCCGCCGGGTGGAACGACGAGAGGCGGAACGGCCCCGTGCCGATCCCGGTGCTGCCGATGGTCGCGATCGCGTCGGCCGGCACGATGTAGCACTGGTACGCCGTGAGCAGCGACGGGAACTCCGCGTTGGGGGTCTTCAGCTGGAAGACGAGGGTGAGCGGATCCGGCGCCGACATGCTGCCCGGGTCGAGCATGTCACCGAGCACGCCGCCCTGCGGGGACGCCGTCGCGGGGTCGATGACGTGCTGGATGGAGGCGATCGCGTCGGCCGCCGTGAACCTGGTGCCGTCGTGGAAGCGCACGTCGCGGCGGAGTCGGAAGGTCCAGGTGACGCCGTCGGGCGACGCCGACCACTCCTCCGCGAGGTCCGCGACGGTCTGGCCCGTCTCGTCGAGCTTGACGAGCCGGTTGTAGAGGGCGCCGAGGTACTCGTACGCGGACAGCGAGCTGGCGGAGTCGAGCGTCTCGGCGGCGGATGCGGCCGGGCGCGCGACCCGGAGGCGGCCGCCGGGCACGGGCGTGCCGGTCGCGGCGGCCTCGGGGATGGTGGTGCTGCTCGCGCCGGTGCTGCATCCGGTGAGGGCGAGCAGGCCGAGCCCGGCGAGCCCGGCGATCCCCGCGGTGCCCGCGAGGACGGCGCGGCGGCTGGGAGTGCGCGGCCGGTCCGGACGGTCGGCGATGCGCAGGGTGCGCGCGCTCGCGCCGGCGAGCGTGGCGCGGGTGGTGACGATCGATGGCATCGGGACGGGCCCTCCTCGTTATCGTTCAGGTGAACGATAGGCGAGATGCGGGCCCGTGGCGAATGCGGGGGCGCGCGCGGGCTCGGCGTCCGTGCGCGCCCCGGCCGTCGTGGGGTCTGCGCGATCAGCCGGCGGCGGGCGCCTGCACGTCGAGGATCCAGGTGACGCCGAACCGGTCGGTGAGCATCCCGAAGCCCGCCGACCAGGCGGATGCCGCGAGCGGCTCGATCACGGTCGCGCCCTCGGCGAGCCCGCGCCACAGGCCCTCGATCTCGTCTAGCGTCTCGCCCCGCACCGACTGGAAGAAGGTGCGGTCGGTGATCGTCGCGCCCTGCGCGCGCGTCGTGGTGCCGGCGATCGCGCTGCCGTCGGCGTCGTCCTGGCCGGGCACGTCGTACGCCATGAGCCGGAAGCCGTCCGCGGTCTCGAGCTGGCCGAAGACGACCTTGTCCGCGCCGGGGGCCTCGGCCGGCATGCCGAAGTCGGAGTAGGCCGTGACGGCGACCTGCCCGCCGAAGACGCCCTGGTAGAAGTCGAGCGTCTGGCGCGCGGTGCCGCGGAAGTTGAGGTGGGTGGTGGTCGTGATGGTCACGGTGTCTCCTCGTGTGGGTGCGGGCCGGGGATCGGACCGCTGAGGAGCACTCTCCCGGGAGTGGAGGTCAGGGACGGTCCTCTACTCCGGCCAGACTGGATCCATGATCGGGAGCTCGTCGCGGATGCTGTCCCTCCTGTCGCTGCTGCAGACCCGGCGCGACTGGCCCGGGCGGATCCTCGCCGAGCGCCTCGAGGTCACCCCGCGCACCGTCCGCCGCGACGTCGAGCGGCTCCGCGAGCTCGGGTACGAGATCCGCTCGGTGAAGGGGCCGGACGGCGGCTACCGGCTGGCGGCCGGGGCGGAGCTGCCGCCGCTGCTGTTCGACGACGAGCAGGCCGTCGCGATCGCGGTCGCACTCCAGGCGGTACCCGCGATGGGCGTCGACGTCGACGAGGCGGCGGCGCGTGCCCTGGCGACCGTGCGGCAGGTCATGCCGTCGCGGCTGCGACACCGGGTCGACGGGATCCGCTTCACGGGCGCGGAGCCGGAGCCCGGGCCGGGGTCGGGCGCCGAGCCCCGCGTGGATCCGACGGTGCTGGAGGCCGTGAGCGCGGCGGTCCGCGACCGGCTGACGCTGCGCGTCGACCTGGCCGACCGCGTCGGGCAGGAGGGATCGTCCCGACGCGTCCAGCCGCACGCGATCGTGGCCCGGCGCTCGCGGTGGTACCTCGTGGCGTGGGACCTCGACCGTGACGACTGGCGCACCTTCCGCCTCGACCGAATGCTGCCGCGCACGCCGGCGGGCCCGCGGTTCGCGCCGCGGGAGCTGCCCGCGGCGGACGCGCGGACGTTCGTCGCGGCCCGGGCGAAGGGATCCGAGGCGGAGGACCGCTGGCCGTGCACGGGCGAGCTGCTCGTCGAGCTGCCCGCCCGGGCGGTCGCGCCGTGGATCGGCGACGGCGAGATGGAGGAGGTGTCGGCGACCTCGACGCGGATCACCGTCGGCTCGTGGTCGTGGACCGGGGTCCTCGCCGCCGTGGCCCGCTTCGACGCGCCGTTCTCCGTGATCGAGCCGGAGGAGCTGCGCGAGGCGGCCGGCGTGCTGGCCGCGCGCCTCCGCTCCGCGCAGGAGCCGCCGCGCGCCTGACGGGAGCGCGACGCCCTCAGCTCACGTGCACGTCCGGCCGCCGCGACCGCACCGGCTCGGCGCGCCGCAGCACCTCGCGCGTGACCGGGGCGACCTCGCCCGTGCCCGTCACGAGGAAGCGCAGGAGGTTGCCGAGGGGCGACCCCTCCGTCCACTCGAAGTAGACGCCGGGCTTGACGCCCGTGAGGTCGCCATCGCGGCCAGGCCCTCAAGAGTCGTGAGTCCATGGGTCGGGCGGGCGATCGGTGGAGAGGAGCCTGTGAGCGTGGGCCGGTCAAGTCTTGGGTGGGGTGCGAGTCGACTCTGCTGGCGAGCGGGGCGACGACGGTCTCCGCATCGGAGCCTCCCCGCACAGGGCGCGACGTCTGTGGCGACATCGCACCCCGCGCCGGGCAGGATCACGAGGATTCCTTAGGTGACGTAGAAGGCGTGACCCGTAAGTCAGTACCCGCGCGGTGTGTCGCGCCTGTCGCTCTCGCGTCGTTCCTCGGTGACCGGCTCAACACCTTCGCGTCGCCTTCGAGCCCGGTACTCCAGGAATCCGACGATCAGAAGGACCCCAGTGGCACCGATCGCGATCCCTTGGACAAGAGCCCGCTCGGTGGGAAGGACGATGCTCAGAGTCCCGACCCCGATCAAGATCACGAAATAGAGGACATCCGATGGCCTGGCGTTCTTGATCTTGTTCACTACCGCCTCATTCGCAATTCGAATGATCAGTGCGGACCCAGGGGCGGTTGGCCTCGATACGCGTCTGGTAGCAGGTCGAGAACCCGTAGGTTCCGGAATTGTACGCGTCTCTCACGAAGCCGATGATGTCTCCGAGCTTCGGTGCCCCGAACGCCGCGCAGCCAGCGATGATGAACCACTTCACTGCACTTGGGATCTTCGAAGACGCTGCGCACAGTCCAGCGACACCTGTTGATCCGAGGAATGCGGCTGCAGCAGCGATCGCACGCATCTGCGAGCCCAGGAGGTTCACGTAGAAGCCAACACCTTGGGCAGCGTTGCCGAGGCCGAAGGTGACGAGCGGATCCACGGCGACGGGGAACGCGGCGTGATCGGGATCGACGGTCTGAGTGAGCGTGTCCCCAGCGAGTGAGAAGTGGGTCGCGACCGGGCGACCATGGGCATCGACGGCCCACGGAGCGTCGATGTGCCCGGCCGTGATGCTTCCGGCGCCAGGCTCGAGAGCGGACACAATGTCAAATCCGGTTCCGCGGGCCACAGCGTGGAAGCCATCGGGGAGGCGGGGGGAAAGGAGGTCGAGCGGGCACCATCGCGCAGTACGGTGACCGCTTGCACTTCTCCCGAACGGACTTGGACCAGGGACTCCTCTGGCAAAGCCGACGTGACGCTCACCGCCCGGCGGCGGTGGGAAGGGCGGCGGCGGGGGTCAGACTGCTCGGAGCTGACCAGTCGAGCCCGACGCGTTCGCGTTGACCGACGGCCACGAGCGCTCTATCTATTACTGCATGAGTTGACTGGTCGTTCGTCCTGTCAGCTGCCGAGACGGCTTCGGCCGTCAGGCCGTTGACGCAGATGGTAACTGCCAGAGCGAGGAGCATCGTTGCTCCCCGGACATGAGCTTTCATCGGGTTCCATTCGATTTGCGACGCCCAGCGGCGTCGCGCCGAACATACGCATTCGGGAGGCGCGTGCGCCGAGCTCCTGCACAGGCGTGGCACCGCCTCAGCTCACATGCACGTCCGGCCGCCGCGACCGCACCGGCTCGGCGCGCCGCAGCACCTCGCGCGTGACCGGGGCGACCTCGCCCGTGCCCGTCACGAGGAAGCGCAGGAGGTTGCCGAGGGTGACCCCTCCGTCCACTCGAAGTAGACGCCGGGCTTCACGCCCGTGAGGTCGCGCACGGCGAGGAGCACCGCGGCGATCGTGTTGGGGACGTTGCCGCTCGTGACCTGGAGCACGCGGAAGCCGCAGCGCACGATGCCGCGCACCACGAGGTCCTCCTCGAACTCGGACGAGTCGCCCGGGGTCACCTCGAGGAAGATCACGGGCGCGCGCGCCGGGATCCCGCTGTCGCGCCGCTCGTCGCTCGCCTTGCGGCGGTACTCGGCGATGCGCTCCTCCTCCGTCAGCGCCTCGTCGGGCTCGTCGGGCTCGTGCGCGATGATGCTCACCGCGCCGTAGTCCTCCGCGTCCTCGACGACGAAGGCGCGCGCCCGCTCGTCCATCGTGAGCGAGGTGGCGCGCAGCTGGAACGAGCGCTGCACGCGGCTGACGATCGAGACCACGAGGATCCCGAGGATGAACAGCGCCGCGATCCGCACGCCGTCCGGCCGCTCGATCACGTTCACCACCGTCGTGTACGCGAACACCGTCGCGATGACCGCGAAGCCGATGGTGCGCTTCCGCTGCCCGGCCTTCCGCGCCGACAGCGTCACCGCGACCGACGCCGAGGTGATGAGCACGAGAACGCCGGTCGCGTAGGCGCCGGCCTGCGCATCCACATCGGCCTGGAACACGAGCGTGACGATCACGGCGATGGCCGTGAACACCAGCACGAGCGGGCGCACCGCCGCGGCCCAGTGCGGCGCCATGCCGTAGCGCGGAAGGTAGCGCGGCACGATGTTGAGGAGCCCGGCCATCGCGGAGGCGCCCGCGAACCAGAGGATGCAGATGGTGCTGATGTCGTAGAGCGTGCCGAAGCCGTCGCCGAGGAACTGGTGCGCCAGGTACGCGAGCGCGCGGCCGCTGGCCTTGCCGCCGTCCTGGAACTCGGCCTACGGGATCAGCAGGGTCGTCACGAAGCTCGACGTGATGAGGAACGCGCTCATGATGAGCGCGGCCACCGTGAGCAGCCGCTTCGTGCCGTGGATACGGGCCCGCGGCACCCCGTCGGCGTCGTCCTCCCCGCGCACCTGCGGCATCACGGCGACGCCCGTCTCGAAGCCGGACAGGCCGAGCGCGAGCTTCGGGAAGACGATGAGCGCGATGCCCACCATCACGAGCGGGTTGCCGTGCTGCGCCGTGAGGGCGGCCCACCAGTCGTCGATGACGACGAGGTCCTCGGCGACATGGAAGAGGGAGACGACGATCACGACGGCGTTGAGCGTCAGGAACACGCCCACGAGCACGACCGCGATGGAGATCGCCTCCTTGAAACCCCGCAGGAACACGAACGCGAGCGCGGCCAGCAGCACGAGGGTCAGCAGCACCTCGTTGCCGGAGAACCACGCGGGCGCGAACGGGTTCTCGACGGCGTGCGCGGTCGCATCCGCCGCCGACAGCGTGATGGTGATGAGGAAGTCGGTCGCCGCGAACCCGAGCAGCACGAGCACGAAGAGCTTGCCACCCCACCAGGGGAGGAGCCGCTCGAGCATGGCGATGGATCCCTCGCCGCGCGGGCTCTCGCGCGCCACCCGCCGGTAGACGGGGAGCGCGCCGAGCAGCGTCAGGAGGATGAGGACGAGCGTTGCCAGCGGCGACAGCAGACCCGCCGCGACCGCCGCGATGGCCGGCTGGTAGCCGAGCGTGGAGAAGTAGTCGACGCCCGTGAGGCACATGACGCGCCACCACGAGTGCGTCTTCTCGACGGTCTCGGCGTGTGGGCCGGGGTGCGCGCCGGACGCGCCGGGCAGGCCGTCGAGGAGCCAGGCGGTGATCCCGTCGCGGGCGCGCCGCTGCTCGGGCGCGCGCAGCAGCTTCGGGGCGCTCACGAGCGGGCCGCCGAGGTGGCGGAGCGGAGCGGGGACGTCATCTGACCGTGATCCGGGCAGTGCACGGGGGATCCTCCTGAGGCGGCGCCGGGACCCCGTCTCGCGGATGCGACGGTCGGGCCCGGCAGCATCGTCGGCCCATCGTGCCGCTGCCGGGCGGGAGGCGGGTGGGCGTGGAGCGTGCGGTCATGCGGGGGACGGTTCGCGGATGGTGCGGCGGGCGGCGGGACGGCCTCGAAGCGCCCGTCGACAAAAATGTCGGTATAAGAGCGAGGGCACGACAAGCGAGGACGGAACCGAGCCCAATGATGGCGCTTATTCCTAGCGCTGTTCCTTCTTTGTCAATTGGTTCAGTCTCATGATGACCCTCCTTCCGGCTTCGACAGCGGCGTGCAGTTTTTCGAGCTGCTGATGATTCAGTGATACGGGCGTACTTGCTCCGTCCGGCAACCGGCATCTCCCGACCGCGGCCGCGAACTGCTCGCTTAGCCGGGCGAGGCGCCCGTCGGCAAGCTGCTCTGCCCATTCGTCGAGTCGTTCCACACGAACGTGAGAGCCAGGCGTACTAAGAGCAAGCAGGTGGTCTGCGTGTTGCTCACCTCGACTGAGGGTGTTCAAAAGCTCATTCACAACAACTCGCAGTTCTGGCGGCACGTTGGAGACTCGTCGCGCTGTGGCCTCTCGGTTCGTCTGGACCAACGCGAGGACGCTGATGCCGATGCTCACAATAGACGCGATCAGTGCGATCCAGTCGACACCGGGAGCGCTCGGGGATGCGGAGGCCAACACGGCTTCGGTCAGCATGCCTTCTCCGTCTGCCGACCACCGGTATCGTCTCTGGTGTGAGAGATGTCGACATCCGAGCGGCGCTGATCGCAGGCATTCGCCGCGACCACCCGGACCTCAGCGAGAACCGAGTATGGTCTGAGCTCGCGGTCGTGCTGGGCGCCTCGCGAGTGGACGTGTGCCTGGTAAATGGGGCGCTGACCGGCTGGGAGATCAAGTCCCCGCGCGACAACTTCGACCGGCTCGACGCGCAGATCCTCCACTACGACCAAGTGCTCGACTTCGCTCATATCGTAGTCACCTCCAAGGACATCCAGCGAGCTCGCATGCGGGTTCCTGCGCGGTGGGGCATCGTTGAGGCGACTGAGCAGGACGGCGTGGTCTCGCTAAAAAGGCGTCGACAGGCCAGACAAAACCGAACCCCTAAGCCTCTAAGCCTCGCGCAACTGTTGTGGCGTGATGAGGCCATGGATGAGTTGCGAACACGTGGGGTGACCGGTTCCTGGAGTAAAGCGACCCGCTGGGATCTCTGGGACGCTCTCGTCGCAGTGCTCACGGTCGACGAGCTTCGTGCGGCAGTCCGAAGCCGTCTCAAAGCTCGCCCCGCCCGCGAAGCTGATCGACCATATACGCAAGATGGTGCGATGTCGCCACGGCTCGCCAAGTAGAAGCGTTCCCTGTGCCTACGCGTGCGGGGACAGTAACGTCCTCGATTGCGCTTGCGGCGGCCTCATGAACGTAGTGATCTCCCCAGGATGCCTCCGGCGAGGTCGCATCCCGCCCAAGTTCATCAAGAATCTGAGCGCATATGTCGTAAAATTGCTTATGTCCACGACGTTCCTGACGCTTACCTTTGCGCACTATCCAGTCGCGGTCCTGCGTGTAGCGCAGTTGTGGGGGTGCGGCAAAAGCAGCGCCTACGGGAAGGGTAGGGTGGGTTACTCCGTAGTCACTGAACTGTAGACCTCCGGCGATGGCGAGGTCGAAGTCGCGGAGACTCTCCCACAAGTGATAGTCCCATCGTGGAATTCTGGCTGACGAAAATGCCTGCACTCCAGCCAGATTTACTGGGAACGCGCCGGCAGCGACCGATAGGCTCGCCCAACGAACTTCGTCGAGCTGTGGCAGAACAAAACGTGCGAGACGCGCGGCGAGCTTCATTGGGCCTTCATCGGTCACGGCGCCGAAGTCAAGGAGCACCGAGATGTCAGAGGTCGGTAATCCTAGCCCACTCGCGACATCACCAACCAATCGTCGCAGTGGAATAATTGACTCATCTAGGTCTTCAGCCGTGACTCGAATCAGGGCGCGTGAGATCCCCGTGGCTTCAAGTACGCTTCCGATCTGGCTCACATATGAGGCGTCCGCTGACGCGCGGATCGCTGGCGCCACGGACACGTCTGATGCTGACAATTCATGCAATAACTGAGCAAGAACGGGCCTGCTAGTACGCCAGTTCTCTGAACCGTCGCCAAGGTCGGGTTCGGCATAGGCCGCGTCGATATAGGCAATGGCCCGCTTCTGGTCCCAAGCGCGCTTGATTCGCCGAACGGCTGAGTCAATTTCTGGCTGGTCCTCGACATCACGGGTTTCTACAGTGGAGTCCTCCTGGCGCTCCCAAGGCGTTACCTCGATCACAGGCGAGAGGTCAGGACGCCGGATGTCGTCCCAGTTCTCGAGCGCCTTGAGTTCGCCTTGGCGCGCCTTCAACACTGGCAAGTAGGTCACGTTTGGCGCTCCTGGTTCGTCGTTAGCACGTCAAGACCTGATTTGAGTCCGTAGCGCGAACATAGCGCACAGAATACGCTGACGGTAGTCAAATGGGGCGCATCCGCAGGGTGATTTCAGCTCAAACCGCGTCCGTCGACGGCACGATCGGCAACAGGACTCGACGCATTGCCGAAGCGGGCGTCGGTCAACGAATGCCATTTGTACCGCAAGCCGCCGAGGGGTAGGGGTGCCTGCTCCCGATTGACATGCGCCTTCCGGTCTGGGTTCGACTTCGGCCGCCTGACTGGGGGGCGCCGAGCGTCCTCCAGCTATTTGACGCGGATCAACAGTTCTCGAGATTATCTAGGTTATTAGGCGAGTAGTCGTCTGGTGCAGTGGTCAGGTACGGCTGGCCCTTGCGTGTGCCGACGCGGACGTAAACGCTCCTGCCGTGGACTGAGACAAAATATGAGTTGAGGCCAGTGCGGATGTGCCCGATGACTTCGGACTTGCTGTGGTTCCAGCCGTACCCACAGAGGCCAGTGATGTCTCCGTCGATGTCCTTCTTGCTCTTCGTAACTTGCAGTGCCATGGTGACCCCTTCGTCGGCAGCTATGTCCAGCTAGAGCAAGTGTGAGCGGATGGCAGCGCGCACCTCTACCCCCTGTCCGGGCCGAAGGGCCACGCTCTCGATGCGCGGAAGAGTGCGCGAACGGCGCACGTGCATCTGCACAAAAAGTTGGAGAGGCGGGCAGGTTCGCGCCGAGTAGGGCGAGGCCTCAGCGGCACCGATTTACAGCCCGTCCACTGCCTTGCTCCGGGCTCGTGCAGGACATCATCACCCCGCCCGATGCGCCTAGCCTCGACAGGGGCCGCGCCGCACGGCCGCCCCACCGGATCCACGAGGAAGAGGAACGCGCATGACGACCTGGCTGATCACGGGATGCTCCACGGGGCTCGGCCGCGCGTTCGCGGTCGAGGCGCTGGAGCGCGGGCACGACGTCGTCGTCACGGCGCGCGACGCCGCGAACGTGCAGGACCTCACCGACACGTACCCCGAGCACGCCCTCGCGCTCGACCTCGACGTCACCGACCCGGCGCAGGTGTCCCTCGCGGTCGACGAGGCGACGGCCCGCTTCGGCGGGGTCGACGTGCTCGTCAACAACGCGGGCTACGGCTACCGCGCGGCCATCGAGGAGGGCGACGACGCCGACGTCGCGCGCCTGTTCGACACGCAGTTCCACGGCAGCGTCCGCATGATCAAGGCGGTGCTGCCCGGCATGCGCGAGCGCCGCAGCGGCACGATCGTGAACCTCTCGTCCATCGGCGCCGCGCGCACGGGCGCGGGATCCGGCTACTACGGCGCCGTGAAGGCCGCGATCGAGCAGATGACCATGGCGCTGCGCACCGAGCTCGAGCCGCTCGGGATCGTCGCGACGGTGGTGGCGCCCGGATCCTTCCGCACCGACTTCTCGGGCCGCTCGCTCACGCAGTCGTCCACCGTGATCGACGACTACGCCGAGACCGCGGGCAAGCGCCGCAAGGAGAACGACACCACCGACGGCACGCAGCCCAACGACCCGGCGCTCGGCGCGAAGGTGCTCGTGGACGCGGTCGAGGAGGGAGCTCCCTTCTACCTGCTGCTCGGCGGCGACGCGGTGGAGATCGTCACGGGCGCGCTCGACGACCTGCGCGCCGACGTCGACGCGTGGGCGGAGCGCAGCCGGTCGACGGCGTACGACGCGGGCTGAGCCGGAAGGCCGCCGCCGCTCGCGCCCGCGCCGCTCACCCCGGCGCCGCGTCCGAGGAGGCCGGCGCGACGAAGATGCAGAAGGGGTGGCCCGCCGGATCCCGCAGCACGTAGAGGGGCTCGTCCGGGTCCGTCGACCGGTCCTGCAGCAGCTCGGCGCCGAGATCGACCGCTCGGGACCGTTGCCGCTCCAGGTCCGCGACGGATCCGACCGTGAGGTCGAGGTGCAGCATCTGCGGCGGCGATCCCGCGGGCCAGCGCGGCGCGGGCATGCCGGGCGCGAGCTGGAAGGCGAGGCGGCGGGAACCGTCTGTGTCGACGAGGACCAGCCAGTCCGGATCCGGCCCCGCCTGCTCGGGCTCGTCGCCCGGGCGGTACCGGAAGCCGAGGAGCTCGCGGTAGAACTCGGCGAGGCGGCGCGGATCCGGGGTGTCGAGCACGGTCTGCAGCAGGCGCGGGTGGTCGGGTGAGGTAGCCATGCCCCTGTCTACGCCGGCGGGGGCGGGGTGTCGTCCGCTGCGGGGCCGACGCGCTCCGCCTTCTTCGGGCGCATGCCCATCACGAAGAAGGTGATGCCGAGGACCACGAACGGCAGCCCGGCGACGCGGGTGTCGTCGAGGGTCAGCATGAGCACGAGGCCGAGCATCCCGAAGACGATGCCGAGCGAGGTGTTCGTGCTCGAGGAGTCGTCGTCGTCCTCCGCGGGCGGATCCGTGGGGCCGCCGGGTGTCGTCGGATCGGTCATGGCCCCACGCTAGGGAGCGGGGCCGGGCGCCCGCGTCCGCCTCGTGGGGGACGCGGGCGGGTCCCGATCAGCGCCGCGCGCCCCGGCGACGCCACCTGACGACCGTGGCGGCCAGGAACACGACGGCGCTCACGACCATCAGCAGCAGACCGAGGGAGCGCAGGTCGTCGCGGGCGAGCACCATCGCCACGCCGATCGCGAAGAGGATCCCGAGCGCGGTGTCGCGAGACCGGCCGGCGCCTGCGCCGATCGCCGCGCGGTCGCCGGGGACCGTGGGTTCGTCCATGCCCTCCACGCTAGGCGCGGGCCCGCGCCCGCCGCGTCCGCCGGATGGCGGAGCCCGGTCAGATCCGCCCCTCCAGCTCCAGCAGCGTCGTCTTCGCCGCGAGCCCGCCGATGTAGCCGCCGAGCGTGCCGTCGGAGCGGAGCACGCGGTGGCAGGGGATCACGACGGGCAGCGGGTTCGTCGAGCACGCCGTGCCGACCGCGCGCGTGGCGTCCGGGCTGCCCGCGGTCTCGGCGACCTCGCGGTAGGTGCGCGTGGATCCGTACGGGATCTCCGGCAGCAGCCGCTGCACCCGGTCGCGGAAGCCCGTCGAGAGGCGGCGGTCGAGCGGCAGGTCGAATGCGCGGCGGCGGCCCGCGAAGTACTCGTCGAGCTCGCGGGCAGCCTGGTCGAGGCGCTTCGGGGCGCGCAGGATCCGCGGGCCGAGCCGGCGCGCGAGGTCGCCGAGCACGGTGTCGTGGTCCTCGCGGGAGTAGGCGACGCGGATCAGGCCGCGGTCGGTGGCGGCCAGCAGCAGCGGGCCGACGGGGGAGTCGATCGTGGTGAAGCCGACGTCGAGGGATCCGTCCGCCTCGGCCCGGTCGGCGAGGCGGAGGCGGAGGGCGTCGAGCGCGGGGGCGGTCGGGTCGGCGGCCTCGAGCGCGTCGGCGTCGAGGAAGGGCACGGTGTCGTCGGGATCGGTCACGGTCGTCCTCCGGTGGTGGTGGGTGCGGGAGCGCGGACGCCACGCGGCGGATCCGTCCCCATCGTCCGTCGGAGGCTCGCCACCCCGTCCGCGGCGGCGCGCCGCACGGCCTCCGGGGTCCCGCCGACGATCTCCGCCACCTCCGCGTGCGGCAGCCCGCCGAGGTACCGGTACGCGACGGCGAGACGCTGCCGCTCGGGCAGGGCGGCGACGGCGCGCCAGAGGTCGGGGTCGGAGGAGTCGGGCACGCCGAGGTCCGAGACGCGCTCGGGCACCTCGTCGACAGGGATGGCGCGGCGGCCGCGGGCGCGGATCGCGTCGAGGGCCTTGCGGTGCGCGATGGTGACGAGCCAGGCGCGCACGTCGGCGCGCGGGCCGAGCCGCGGGTAGGCGACCAGCGCCGACAGGAACGTCTCCGACCACGCGTCCTCGGCGTCCGCGTGCCCGCCGAGCACCGCCCGGCACACGCGGAGCACCACGGCGCCGTGCTCGGTCACGACCCTGTCGAACGGCTGCATCATCTCCACACCGGGTAGACGCCGGGGCGGGGTGATCCGTGAGGTCTGCGTTCGGATCAGTCTCGCGGATCCGGCGGCCGGCCCGACAGCGCGGCGCGACCCGCCGTCGCCTGCGGACGCGCCGTGCGCCTCCTCGCGGTCTCCGGTGCTGCGCCCGTGCGCGCCGTAGGGACTACCCGTGACGGTCCCCGGGGATGACGACCCGGCGCCTCCCGGTCGCGAGGATGGAGGCGCGGCCCACCCCCGGCCGCGCGCTCCGTGAGGAGCATCCGCCGCCGGCCCGTCCCCCCGGGCCGGCGGCGCATCCGACGGAAGAGGATCCGCATGGGCAACACCCTGAGCCCCGCCGCACGCGACGACGAGCAGGCGGTGCCCGGTCAGGCGTCCGGCGAGATGCCCGGCGACGCGCCCCGCGTGCTGCGCGTCTTCGTGGTCGACGAGGAGGCGCCCATCACGCAGCTGCTGTCGCTCGCTCTGCGGATGGAGGGCTGGGACGTGCGCGTCTTCGCCACCGGCCGCGCCGCGATCGCCGCCGCCGTCGAGGCCGCGCCCGACGCGATCCTGCTCGACATGATGCTGCCCGACGTCTCGGGCGTCGAGGTGGTCGGCGAGCTGCGGCGCGCCGGCGTCGCGACCCCCATGCTGTTCCTCACGGGCCGCGACTCGCTCGAGGACCGCCTCGCGGCCTTCGGTGCGGGAGCCGACGACTACGTCACCAAGCCGTTCGGCCTCGAGGACGTCGTCGAGACGCTGCGCGTGCTCTTCCGCCGGCGCGGCCTGGCGCCGACCATGATCACCGCGGGCGACCTCGTGCTCGACCCGGCCACGGGCGAGGCGTGGCTCGCGGGCGTGCCGCTGGAGCTGGATCCGATGGACCTCGTCGTCGTGCGCGCGCTCGCCGAGGAGCCGACGCGCCGGCTCTCCCGCCGCGAGCTCGTGCACCGGCTGACGGACGCCGGCTGGGATCTCGTCGCCCCGCGCGCGCTGCTCGACCTGCCGTCCGTGACGGGCCGGCGCGCGGGCCGCGACCAGGTCGTGCTGCTCGCCGTCGCGGGCGACGACCTCGTGCTCGCGCCGGCGGTCTGACGCGCGTCCGGGCCCCGCCCGACCGTGCGCGGCCACCCCAGACCGGGGGCCGCAGCGGCGAGTCACCCCCGCAACTCCGGGGATCACGAGTCACACGCGTCACACTCCCCGAAAGATTTCCCCAGGTGGGTAGCGGGAACTTCTACAGTCGGCGGTGGGGAGCAGATCCTCCCCGACGCGTCCTCGAGACCCGGGAGCGCGTCCCCTCCACCGCACGATCGCGGCACAGCAATGGCGCGCACGGGCGGTCCTGCACCCCTGGAGCTGTCATGACCCGTCCCACCCCCGCCGCCGGTCGCGGCAGGTCGTTCCGCCGCGCCGCCGCTGGCGCCTGCCTCTCGGCGTCGCTCGTGATCCTGCCCCTCGCGATGGCGCCCGCCGCGCACGCCGAGACCGTCCCGGTCGACTCCGCGCCCGCCGCCGTCGAGGCGCCCGCCGCCACGCCGACGCCCGCCGTCGAGACCCCGGCCCCCGACGCGACGCCGACGCCCGCGCCCACCGAGACGGCCGACGAGACGGCCCCCGTCGCCGACGCCCCCGTCGAGACCACGCCGACCCCGGCCGTCCCGACCACCCCCGGCACCCCCTCGACCGGCCTCCCGTCGCTCGAGCCGACCGCGCCCGTCGTCGAGCTGCCCTTCACCTGGACCACGCCCGACCGCGGCGTCGCCCTCCCGATCAACGAGGCCGTGCCGTTCGCCGGCACCGGCACCGCGGGCAGCATCGTCACGGCCAGCTACTTCAACGCCGTGGGCGTCAAGTCGATCGCCGGCATCGGCATCGTCGGCGCGGACGGCACGTACGCGTTCCCCGCGAGCTTCACCGAGCTGCTGCAGGACTCGAAGACCGCGAGCGTCACGCTGACGCAGGTCGGCCTCGACCTCACCGTCAAGGGCGAGATCCGCGGCCTGGTGCGCTTCGCGGAGGCACCCGTCGGCCCGTTCGTGCGCGCCGAGGCGTCGTTCTCGACGATCTCGCCGATCTCTGTCGCCCAGGCCACCAGCATCCTCGGCGGCGTCAAGGTCAACGCGACCGGCTACCTCCGCTACGAGGCCGTCGAGGTCATGGTCACCGCGCCCGACGGCCGCGTGATCCAGATCAGCGACGAGAACGGCGGCGTGGGCGTCGGCACCCGCTCGCTCAAGGACCTGGTGCGCGCCGACGTCGACGGCACCTTCGCGCAGCCGATCATCCTGTTCGGCGACGTGCAGCCGGGCACGTACAAGGTGTCCGTCGCGGGCCTCGAGTCGGGCCTCACGCAGGGCGGCACCGTCGAGCTGACCGCGGCCGACGCGGGCGGACCGGTCATCCCGGGCCTGCCGGGCGTCCCCACCCCGACGCCGACCACGCCGTCGATCGACCCCGCGGGCACGCCGGCGAAGCCGATCACGAAGCCGGCCGCGCACCATGACGACACCCTGCCCGTCACGGGCACCGACGGCGCCGCGGCCCTCGGCCTCGGCGGCCTCGGCGCGCTGATGGCCCTGGCCGGCGCGGGCACGCTCGTCGCCCGCCGCCGCCTGCGCTCCGCGGAGTAGCGGCACCGCACCACCCGCACCACGCACGACGACGGCCGGATCCCCGCGGGGGTCCGGCCGTCGTCGCGTGCGGGCGCCGCCTTGTCCCGCCCCACGGCCTCCCCGTACATTTGACGTGACCCGCAACGAATCACCCGCACGCGGATCCGCACCCCGTATGAGACGAAGGAGTCCCATGTCCGACACGCAGCCCAGCGCCCCCGCGACCACGACCGGAGGCGCCCTCGGCGTCGCGATGATCGGCCACGGGTTCATGGGCGCC
This sequence comes from Clavibacter sp., assembly GCF_014802555.1. NCBI lineage: Bacteria > Bacillati > Actinomycetota > Actinomycetes > Micrococcales > Microbacteriaceae > Clavibacter > Clavibacter sp. Next base: position 28,832 of record NZ_JAAVCB010000131.1, read on the forward strand.
GCCCACTCGCAGGCCTGGCGCGTCGCGCCGGCGTTCTTCGATCTGCCGCTCGCGCCGCGCATGGTCTCCGTCGTCGGACGAGACCAGGCCCGCACGCAGGAGTCCGCGGACCGCTGGGGCTGGGATCGCGCGGAGACCGACTGGCGCGCCGCCATCGAGCGCGACGACATCGACGTGGTCGACATCTGCTCGCCCGGCAGCACCCACGTGGAGATCGCGGTCGCGGCGCTCGAGGCCGGCAAGCACGTGCTGTGCGAGAAGCCGCTCGCGAACACGGTCGAGGAGGCCGAGATCATGGCCGCGGCCGCGGAGAAGGCCGCCGTGAAGGGGATCCGCGCGATGGTCGGCTTCAGCTACCGCCGCGTGCCCGCCATCACCTTCGCGCGCGACCTCGTCGCCCAGGGCGCGATCGGCGAGCTCCGCCAGGTGCGCGCGCTCTACCTGCAGGACTGGCTGACCGACGCCGAGGGCCCGATGACGTGGCGCCTCGACAAGGAGGCGGCGGGATCCGGCGCGCTGGGCGACATCGGCGCGCACATCGTCGACGCCGTGCAGTTCATCACGGGCGAGAAGCTCGACGCGGTCAGCGGCCTGCTCCGCACGTTCGTCGAGGAGCGCCCGCTGCTCGCGGAGACGCGCGGCCTCGGCGGCGTGGCGTCGAGCGAGCGCGGCCAGGTCACCGTCGACGACGCGGCCTACTTCACCGGCAAGCTCGCGGGCGGCGCGCTCGCCAGCTTCGAGGCGACCCGCATGGCCACCGGCCGCAAGAACGCGCTGCGCCTGGAGTTCAGCGGATCCGACGGCGCCATCTCCTTCGACCTCGAGCGCCTCAACGAGATCGAGCTGTACGACGCGACCGCGCCCGCAGACCGGCTGGGCTTCCGCCGGATCCTCGTCACCGAGCCCGAGCACCCGTACACCGCCGCGTGGTGGCCCACCGGTCACGGCCTCGGCTACGAGCACGCGTTCACCCACCAGGTGCGCGACCTCGTGCACGACATCGCCGCGGGCCGCGAGCCGCAGCCGTCCTTCGCCGACGGCCTGCGGGTGCAGCGCGTGCTCGACGCCGTCGAGCGCAGCTCCGCCGACGGCAGCGCGTGGAAGACGGTGGATCCCGCCGCGAGCTGACGCCCGCGGGCGCTCGCGTACCCTGGACCGGACGACCGGGAGGCGGACGGGTGCAGGCACGGCAGGAGCGCACGCTGCGCGCCGCGCTCTCCGCGTCCGTCTGCACGCTCGTCACGGCGACGCTGCACGCGGCGGCCGGCGGCGGGATCCCGCATCCGCTCGTCCTGGCGCTCGCTCTCGTGCTCGGCGTCGTCATCTGCTTCGTGCTCGGCGGGCGCCGGGTCGCGCTCGCGCACCTCGTGCTCGCGATCGGCGCGACACAGGGCGTGCTGCACGCGGCCTTCACGTTCGGCGGATCCGCGACCGGGCCCGACACCGCATCCGCAGCGGGCATGGACATGGGCGGCGCGGCCTCCGGTGCCGCCGTCGCAGCCGCCACCGCCGGGCACTCCCACGCGCACGCCGCGGCCGACGCCGCGCGCGCCCTCGCCGGCCCATCCGCGATGGCGGGGATGCCCGCCGACCACGACGGTGCGATGCTG
>NZ_JAAVCB010000132.1:0-8663 GCF_014802555.1 Clavibacter sp.
ACCCGCCGCACGAGGAGAACCCTCCCGTGAACCGTCAGACGAGCATTACCGTGGGACATCGAGGCCTCCTGGCGATGGTTGAACTGAACAGCTCCATCAAGCCAGGAGGCCTCTTCACGCCGCCAGAAGTGTCACCAACGTCACGGCCGGGTACAGCTAGATGCCGCGAGACCGGCTACTCCCCCGACTGCCCCGCGTCCGTCACCGTCACGTCGGTGTGCACGAAGTTGAGGTACGAGCGGGAGGCGGTGGGGCCGCGCTGGCCCTGGTAGCGGGAGGCGTACTCGCCGGATCCGTAGGGCTTCTCGGCCGGCGACGACAGGCGGAAGAAGCAGAGCTGGCCGATCTTCATCCCGGGCCACGCCTTATCGTCGGAGATGAAGTCAGCTACCAGCTCTTCCTGAAGTACGGGTTGGCCGAGGGGGCGGTGCTGGAGCCCGACTGGTGGTCGACGAGAGCGCAGGCGCGGTTGTACGTGGAGGAACTCCAGGAGAACGACTTTCCCGCAGCGCCGAGCTCGATGTACTGACCGTTGAGGTCAGCAGGGACCGTTGAGGTCAGCAGGGACCGTGTAGGACGCTGACGCCTGCTGCGAGACGGTCTCCGATACGCCGAGGGTGACCCCAGCGGTGACCGAGGCGGACGCGACGACTGCGTCGGCGCTCAGAGTGCCTGAGACGGAGACATCCGCTTTGGCGGTGCTGCTCTGCCCTGCGGCGATCGTCAGGACCGCGCCGCCGTCTCCGTACGCCCGGAAGTCTCCGGGAATGTAGGTGTCGACCACATCGGTGACGCTGATGTCGGGACCGTCGCCGGCGCATTCAGAGTCCGGCGTGACGTCTGCGGCCTGGGCGGCAGTGCCACCGCCGAGGAGGACCGCGGTGACGCCGATGGTGATGGCGGGCCGGGTGAGCCGGGTCCAATCGCGCATGATGATCCTCACTTCGTCGTGTAGTACGTGGTCAGCCAGTACCGGCTGCCGTTCGGGATGCTGACGTCCAGGGTCGTGCTGGCGGTGGGGTCGTCGAGAGGGACTGCAGCGATGCTGGTTCCCGAATCACCGCATGTCGCTCCGACGCGGTTGGGCTTGGCTTGTTCGACGTCGATCCAGTAGGTCCCGGAGCCAGTGCACGTCAGCATCATCACGACCTTGGTCGTGGCAGGGTCGCCTGGAGGACGCAGCGTGAGGACGCCATTCTGGTCGCCGGTGAAAGTGCCAGTGGACTCACGGACGGGGTACGTCGCAGCCACACGGGCGTCCATGTCGGCGAAGCGGGTGTCGTCGCTCGGCCCCTCTGCCGCAGGCGATGACGTCGGCGACGAATCAGGAGGCGGTGCGGAGGCGGTGTCGAGGTCCGTGCATCCAGAGAGGCTCAAGGATGTGATCACGGCTGCGCACGCGATCAGCGTCGACGGCGCGCGGCACATTGCGTTCATCGGCGGCCCTCCTGGATTGCGGTCGGTGAAGTGTCACCGGAAGGAAGGCATTCGCGCCCGCCCTGTCCACAGGACTCCTCGAGATCCCCGAGCGAGACGGCCGCCGGTCTCCGGCGTCGCTCACGATGGCGCCGCCGGCCAGGCGCCTACCCGGAGGAGCGTGCCGCAGAGGTGGCGCGAAGGGCTACTCGCCCGACTGCCCCGCGTCCGTCACTGTCACGTCGGTGTGCTGGAAGTTGAGGTACGAGCGGGAGGCCGTCGGGCCGCGCTGGCCCTGGTAGCGGGAGGCGTACTCGCCGGATCCGTAGGGCTTCTCGGCGGGCGACGACAGGCGGAAGAAGCACAGCTGGCCGATCTTCATGCCGGGCCAGAGCTTGATGGGCAGCGTCGCGACGTTGCTGAGCTCCAAGGTGACGTGCCCGGAGAACCCGGGGTCGATGAAGCCGGCGGTGGAGTGCGTGAGGAGCCCCAGGCGGCCAAGCGAGCTCTTGCCCTCGAGGCGGGCGGCGACGTCGTCGGGCAGGGTGACCATCTCGAAGGTGGATCCGAGGACGAACTCGCCCGGGTGCAGGATGAACGGATCCCCCTGCTTCGCCTCGATGAGGCGGGTCAGCTCGGGCTGGTCCTCGGCGGGGTCGATGTAGGGGTACTTGTGGTTGTCGAACAGCCGGAAGAAGCGGTCGATGCGCACGTCGATGCTCGCGGGCTGCAGCATCCCGGGGTCGTAGGGGTCGAGGGCCACTCGTCCGGCGTCGAGCTCGGCGGTGATGTCACGGTCGGAGAGGAGCACGGCAGGAGCCTACCGGCGCTGGGCGGTGCCCGGCCGGAGTCTTGCTAGGCTGTGGTCTCGACCCGGCCCGAGGCCGGTCGCGCGAGTGTAGTTCAATGGTAGAACTTCAGCTTCCCAAGCTGATAGCGCGGGTTCGATTCCCGTCACTCGCTCCATTAGGCGCCTCTATTGCGTCCAGGCCATGACCAGATTGCAAGTATCTTGGGGCGCAGAGCGTCAGGCTCTGGTCCTTGACACTTTCGATACTTATCGGCACCCTCAGAGTGGAGCGTTACCACGGACAAGCTCCCACCACCACTAGGAGCCCAGGTGTTCACTTTCCAGCATGGCAGCGATCAAAGCGAAACGCTTCTTCGGGCCTTATCACTCGAAGCCCGCGGGGCCGTAAGCGGAGGTGGAGTATTCGCTTGGACCACGACATATGGAGCGACAGCATTTTTTAGCGATCCAGAAATCGCCCAACTGCTTAAGCTCAGAACGTTTCGTTTGATCGTCGGTACGGACGCCATCACCGACGTCGCCGCGATCAGAAAGCTGCAGCAGCTTTCCGCAGATCACCCACACTTGCAAGTGGAGGCGCTCGTCAACCCGACGTCTTCACTTTTCCACCCGAAATTCGCGTGGTTCCAGCACGTCACACACACGTCGCTCATAGTAGGTTCGGGGAATCTGACTAGGGGCGGCCTGTTGTCAAACTGGGAAGCCTTCACTGCAATCCGTATTCAAAATGAAGACGAAGCCACAGCGCTTGGCCAAATTTCGCAATTCTTTCAGAACCAAGCAGCAAATATTCGCAACCTCGACGATCCAGATGTCCTCGCCCGGGTAGCGAATAATAGCGGAAGCGAGCGTAGACTGAAGCACGAGGCCGCCCGAGTGGTCAGCGCCGAACCGGACAAAGTCGTCTCCGACAGCGCCAGCGTCTTCATTACCGAAATTCCGAAATCAGGAAATAGGTGGAGTCAAGTCAACATTAACCGAGCTAGCTTTGAATCGTTTTTTGGCGTACAAGCCGTACACTCGCGACAGCTTCTCTTTCAACAAGTTCTTGCATCTGGCGAACTCGGTGATGCAGAAAGCCGCAAGTCCGTAGTCGTTAAAAGCCAAAATTACCGGTTTGAATTATCCGCAGCGCGGGGGCTCGAGTACCCGCCAACGGGACGACCGATCGCAGTATTTGTTAAGATCGACAATGATCAAATTGTTTACTCTTTGGTAATGCCATCGCAATCCGTGCATAGTGAATTAGATGCGTATCTAAACGCCACAGGGCCTAATCGGATAGATAGAATGCGCAAAGTGCGATGCACGGGCATAGAACTAAGGCGCGCCATCCCGTCCCTCCCGCTACTTCAAGCAACCCTGCCCGACGCCTAGAGACTTGCGCTAATCATTACTTCGGCCTGAGGGGCAGCGACTCCGTTAAAACGCGTTGCATTGAACTTACTATGCACTGACTTTTCAATGCGCATAACATCTACCTTAGCGAAGTGCACCTTAGCGATTTGCACGAGTTCGTCGATCGAGATCAAGCGCGTGTTTGGCCGAGCCTTGGTCCCCTGTCCCTGGGGCGAGTACGACAGTACAATTGCTGCCTCTTTCTGTCGCGCCAAACTAAAGAGATCCTCGAAGGCCTTTGAAGCCTGAGAGCGAATACTAAACGGGCTTTGATGCCGCTCCTTGCGATACAGCCCGCGGCTGGGGGAGCTTGATCCGGGCGCACTTGCAACTCCGGGATCATCACCAAGCGCAATCGTCTCAAGGACGTGGTAAAAACGACTGTAGTGATCGCGCGTGTAAGGCGGATCGGCGTAAATCACACTTGTGTTTCGTTTTAAGGCAGAAAGGATGTCTCGATAATCGCCGACTGCTGTGGTGCATTCGTATGCCGTCGGTGTTAAATCGTTATATTGTGATAATTTCTTTTCGAATAAGTTAAAGGCCGATGCGGTTCGGTTGGCCACGCTACGCTGAATAGCGGCCATCTTGAGGACACCAACCCTGTCTCTGAGACGCATTGGTTGGGCGAAGTGATTGCCCACGGTCCCAACGCTGTCACTTGCGCTACCCAACAGGGCAGCCAAAAATGTGTCGCCGCCTGGACTTGAACGCTCATACTTTATTGCCGCGGATAGTGCATCAATTTCTAAAGCTTGCCGAAAAGAGAAATATGCCCCTCCGTAGTACCGCGATACCGTCCCTCCCGCCGCCTCCAAAACAGATGCCGCTCGCGATAAGAGTCTCGAATAGGCGGATGTCTTCAAGTCGCCGCTCGCAATTATGCCTTTTTCGACATAGTCTGCATACGCGTCAGGGTTTTGACTCACAGATGCAAGCGCGTCGTCTTCGTACTTCAGAAGGTCAGTGAGCTCGTTACCAAGAGAACCAAGCCAGTCGGTTGCCTTGCTAATAATTGGGGCTGCGTAAAGCATGTCTTGGTGACGCGACTTACAAAGAGCCGAGGAGAGAATCGCTGAATAATGCTGAACATCGGATGCGAGCACTGGGCGCTCCTGCGCAAGTGAGCGTGCGACAACACCACTGCCGGAAAACAGGTCTACCGCAACTTTACCGGGCGAAGCGACGCTCTCTACCGCGGACGAAATTTCAGCTAAATAGCGCGTCTTATTACCCAGGTAGTGAATTGGCCTCATGCCAGACTCGTCGTTAATTATTTCGCTCCAATTACGTGATTCGATTCCGCCCCGGCCAAGCGACCGACAGTGCGCTTCGCGCCTATGTTGTCCTAACATTGAGCGCCCTAGAACCCCAGCACGTCGCCCTGCCCTGCGAGCACCGTTGCTGGGTTGGAGGATGCACACAACGCCTCACCAGCCACGACTTACTCGACCAGGCCAGGATCGCAATCTTCTAAACTCGTGCGCTGGCCCTGCTAGCGATGAGATCAGTAGTATAGTGTCTTGACATGGGGCTAAGCATGACGACCGAACATGTTGCGGCAGACGATCAAGGTGTGCTTCCTCTGGATCGCGCAGTCGAGGTCGATGCCAAACCAATAGAAGATGCGCCTGAGCAAAACGAGGTGCCCGCTACTCACATAGCCGTTGCTGGAGCACTGATGGTGGGCGACGCAAGTTCGGCCCTTCGGGTACTGCATGCCGATCCCGAGCGGCTTGAAAGTATCAAACTTTGCTACCTCGACCCTCCCTACAACACTGGAGAAACTTTTCGACACTACAGCGACAAGCGTGATTCTAATGAATGGATTTCTGAATTACGTGGTCACCTAACTGCGCTTATACCGCTACTAGCGCCAGACGCAAGCGTGTGGTTGCACCTAGATGACTCCGAGCAACACCGCGCTCGAGTCGTCATGGACGAAGTGTTTGGGCGCGAGGCTTTCGTCTCTACGATAATTTGGCAAAAGCGCAAGAGCCGGGATAATCGCAAGGCCTTCAGCTCGATGCACGACTATATACACGTTTATGCTTTGAGTGGACCGAAGTCATGGAAGCGCGTTCGCCATGGGCTCCCTGACCAAGGCACATTTGCCAATCCCGATAACGATCCCCGCGGGCCGTGGCGATCTGCTCCCATGTCGGTGCAGGCAGGTCATGCTACTCAAAATCAGTTTTATACGGTAGTTACCCCCAGTGGCGCACGCCATGATCCACCACCAGGCCGATGCTGGACTTTTTCCAAGATGCGTCTGGAGGAACTTGTTCGTGACGGCCGTGTCTACTGGCCTAGGGGGGGTGCTGGTAAACCTCGGTTGAAGCGATACGAAAGCGAAAGCGGAGGCCTTGCACCATTCACGATCTGGACCGCAGACGAGGTGGGAGATACTGCGAGTGCAAAAAAGGAGTTACTTAGGGACTTTCCGGGCGGGCCGGTGTTTGACACACCGAAACCGGAGAAGCTTCTCGAGCGAATAATTAAAATTGGTAGCGATCCAGGCGATACGGTTTTAGATTACTACTTGGGATCGGGAACAACCGCTGTCGTTGCTCAGCGCTTGGGTCGTAATTGGATTGGCGTAGAACAGAACGAAAGTGTTGTCGAGGAATACGTCATTCCGAGACTTCGGCGTGGAAGCGTTGTTCTCCGGGAGGTGCTTTGGCGCGTTACTAACGTTTGGTAGCAGGCAGGGCGCCTGCTTACGCGCGGAAAAGCCCCGTCAATTTTCGGCTTTTGTCGCCAAGATGGGTGGCTTCCTTACTGCCGCATGTGTGATTGGCTTGACTGCCCCATTGTTTGCTTGCAGCCCCCATGAAGGGGCATGACTTAACGCGGCCATCGGGAAAAGCTCCTTATTTGAGTGTTCTGCTGACCTCGCCAGCAGCGACATCATCTCCGCCCCAGCCGATTCGCCGTTGCGGGCCGCATCCGCCGCCTGCTCATGGGTCTTGAGCGCATGCCGCCGCGGCATCCGCGGCATCCGCCTCTGGTGCGTGCGGCCGGTATGGATCTCCGTGATCGCCTCGCGGAGGGCGCAAAACATGTCGTTGCCGCTGGCCTCGAGGATCAGGTGGTGACACTCGATATCGACGGCGAGGAAGTCGAGGTGGCGTAGATCCACTGCGAGCTCGGCGATGCGCGTGCGCTGAGCGGCCGATGCGTGGCGCGCGGCCAGTGACGCCGAGACCGGCTCGGCTGCGCGGGGCAGCTGGGTGAGGGAGCGGAAGTGGTCCGAGCGGCCGGGGCCGTTGAGGCGGCAGCAGATGATGCGCGGGTCGTAGACGTTCCAGCGGCCCGGGCCCTGCACCACGGCGCCCACGCGGCGGTTCAGCACGAGGAGCGCCATCGCCTCGAGGACGCAAACGCAGCCTCGGGTGTTGTGTAGACGTACCGCGGACGGCCTCGCCGCCGCTCCCCACGCAGGCGACGGCGCCCACCTCCACGGCTGGGCGTCGCCGCACGCGACGCGATCCACGGATCCGCCCAGCCGAACGGAGAGAACATGACCATCGAAGACTGGACGCAGACCCTCACCGCGGGTCCGCTCCTCCTCATCGCGGCCGGCGCCATCGCCGTGCTGCTGATCCTGATCATCACGCTGCGCATCCACGCGTTCGTCGCGCTGATCCTCGTGAGCCTCGCGACCGCGTTCGCCACCGGGATCCCGACCTCGCAGATCGTGACCGTGCTCGTCGGCAGCTTCGGATCCACGCTCGGCACGGTCGCGCTGCTCGTGGGGCTCGGCGCGATGCTCGGCCGACTGGTGGAGACCAGCGGCGGCGCGAAGACACTGGCCGACACGCTGATCCGGATCTTCGGCGAAAAGCGCGCCCCGTTCGCGCTCGGCGTCGCGTCGCTCATCTTCGGCTTCCCGATCTTCTTCGACGCCGGCCTCGTCGTCATGCTGCCCATCGTCTTCTCGGTCGCCCGTCGCCTCGGCGGCGGCGTGCTCCGCTACGGCCTCCCCGCGGCCGGCGCCTTCTCGGTGATGCACATCTTCGTGCCGCCGCACCCTGGGCCCGTCGCGGCATCCGAGTTCTTCGGCGCGAACGTCGGCTTCGTCATCATCGTCGGCCTCGTCGCCGCGATCCCCACCTGGTTCGTCACCTCGTACCTGTACGGGCTGTGGGCGGGCAAGAAGTTCGTGCTGCCGGTGCCGTCGCTCCTCGGCGAGGCCGACGCGCACGCCGAATCGAACCCGCCCAAGTTCGGCACCGTCGTCGCCGTGCTGCTGCTCCCGCTCCTCCTCATCTTCATGAACACCGGCCTCAACGCCGCGTCGACCGGCGGGATCCTCCCCGAGGGCACGAGCGACCAGGCGTGGTTCCAGATCCTCCGCACCATCGGCGAGACGCCCGTCGCGCTGCTCATCGCCCTGCTGTTCGCCGCCTTCGTCCTCGGCCGGCGCCGCGGGATCGACAAGACCGCCCTCGAGAAGACCCTCGAGTCGGCGCTGGGCCCGGTCTGCTCGGTGATCCTCATCACGGGCGCGGGCGGCATGTTCGGCGGCGTCCTCCGCACCAGCGGCATCGGCGACGCCCTCGCCGACGTGCTGGGCGACCTTGGCATCCCGATCATCCTGGCCGGCTTCCTCATCGCGGCGATCCTCCGCATCGCGCAGGGGTCGGCGACGGTCGCGCTCACCACGGCCGCGGGCCTCATCTCCCCCGCGATCCTCGCGGGCGACTACAACGCGTTCCAGGTCGCGGCGCTCGTCGTGGCGGTGGCCGGCGGATCCGTGGTCGCGAGCCACGTGAACGACTCCGGCTTCTGGCTCGTCGGCCGCTTCTTCGAGATGGACGTGAAGACGACCCTCAAGACCTGGACCGTGATGGAGACCACCATCGGCGTGATGGGCTTCGGGATCGCGGCGGCGGTGTTCGGGGTGGCGTCGGTCGTCTAGCTGTACTCGGCCGTGACGTTGGTGACACTTCGGGGCGTGTGAAGAGGCCTCCTGGCTTGATGGAGCTGTTCAGTTCAACCATCGCCAGGAGGCCTCGATGTCCCACGGTAATGC
>NZ_JAAVCB010000133.1:0-25439 GCF_014802555.1 Clavibacter sp.
GCGCCGACGCGCTTGACCCCTTCATCGAGCACTACAACACTGAACGAATCCACTCAAGCCACGGGCTCACGCCCGCGGCCCGAGTGTCACCAACGTCATGACCCAGTACACCTAGCGCCCTACTTGCTGCACCAGCTCCGGTGGACGTCCGGCAGCGTCAGGTGCCACGTGCGGTCCTGATTGCGCACGCACTGGTGGAGGAGCCAGAAGACGTAGCCGCTGGCTCCGATGAGGGCGCCGGCGACCAGCGCGCACGAGAGGACGAGGAACGAGGCACATGCCACGCTCGTGACGGCGGCGGCCGTCACGAGGGCGCCATTGCCCAGCATCACCTTCCACAGGGGGATGTCCAGGGTCACCCCGTGGCGGAAGAAGCCCTTAATCTTGCCGAAGAGCTTCTTGAACGAGAACTTAGCGACGCCGACGCCAGTGCCAGTGCCAGTGCCAGTGCCGGGACCGGCGGCTGCGCCGGGGTCGTCGTCCTGCACGTCCGAGCCCGGAGTAGCGGTCGTGGGCTGTGTCCGGAGGGCCTGCACCTCTTCGCTCATCTGCCGCGTGATCTCCGACCTGCTCATGGGCGGTGCGTCGGGCGCTCCCGAGCGGGCGGCGACGGCCGCGTCGACCAGCTGGTCGATGGAGATGCGACCGGAGAGGATGTCCTGCTCCACCGTGTCCTGGGAGATGGAGTGCGCGATCGACGCCTCCGCCGCGTGCGCGGACGGGGGAGCGACGGCGAAGGTGGCGATGACGACGAGGGTCGCGGCGGCGGCGGCGACGGGCAGGGTGCGCCGCAGGTTGCGGAGGCGACGGGAAGCGCGGAGGTGACCGAGCGCGCGGGAAAGCGGCGCGAGGGCGAGCGCCGAAGGGCGGGGAGGGTGAGAGGGCATGGCGCATCCGTTCACGGTCGTTGTGGGGTGGTCGGGGAAGGATCATGCTTAGCGGTCGGCGAGAGCGGAGGGAAACGCGCTCACGATAAGCCAGGGGTAGCCAGCGGTGCGCCGCACTGTTTACAGGCGGTGCCGCGGCCCCGGCCGCTGATCTCCCATGCGCCTCCCGGTCGCTCGGCGGCCTCATCGGCCACTGGCCTGGTAGCTGGCTGCACCGCGGACCCGTCACGCCGTGGGCGGGCGAGTGGCGCATCTCCGGCGAGGACGGCGAGCTGACCTTCACGAGCCGCGGCGAGGGCGTGTCCGCCGACCGGGTCGGGATCCGCGATGCCGACGGCTCCGACGACGCCGAGCGCGAGCGCGACCTGGAGACCCTGCCGCTCCTCGGCCGCGCGGCGGGCCTGCGCGCCTTCGCCCTCTCGATCCTCGGCGGCCCGCCGCCCGAGACGAGCGGCCGCGACAACCTCGGCAGCCTCGCCCTCATGGAGGCGGCCGGCCGCTCGGCGGAGTCGGGACGCTTCGAGGACGTGCCCGACCCGCTCGCGGATCGACGAGAGCGCTCGCCCGCGGAGCCTCTCCTCGTGGGGTCAGGAGGTGGGGTGCGTGCGACCGTCCCAATGGGTCACGCCATCCGCACCCACCCAGTGGTAGACGCGGTGGCGGCCCTGGCCGAATGTGCTCTCGGTCAGCTTGCGGCCGCGCAGACCCGCGGCATCCGCGTCCGTTCGGTTGATGAGCGGGATCTTCCACAGCGAGCCGTCGCGGAGATCCTCTGCACCGAGGAGGAGGCGGTCCACGTCGATCGTGAAGGCGCCGATGACGAATCGCGAACGGGGTCGCGGCCCGTGCACCGCCACCAGGGTGCGAGGCGTCTCCTCAGGTCTCTCGCGCCACCCGGCCATGTGCCGATTGATCTGCCACCACGCTTCCGCATCCGCAGCGATGACGGTCTCGTCCGGGTTGCTGGGATCCGCCATGGCGCGGCCGTCCCGCATCACCTTGCCGGCAGCAAGGTAGACGATGAGCGCTCCGCCGGCCTGACGTGCCAGGGCGGCTTCATCGACCGGTGCAATGCTGATGCGCTCAGCCAGCTCCGGCGGCACCCCGAGCGGCACGAAGGCATGCCCATCGCCGCTCGCCACGTTGAACTCCGGCTTCAGCGCCGAGATGAGGGCGGCTTCCACCTCGTGGCCGGTCGACTCGTTCGCGAAGGGCCCGGCGATCTCGAGGGCATAGTCGCCCTGGCCGATCCAATCCTCTAGGGCGGTGTTGTGACTCCCCGACGAGTGCGTGAGAGCACGCGCGGGTGTCGTCCCATATCCCACGTACTTCGGCTTCCCGGCCGCGCCGATCGTGCGGTACAGGTAGACGTAGGACCCAGAACCTTCACCGTCGCTCATGTCCGGACCGTACAGGCCTCCGCGTGATTCCCACACGGCCCCCTTTGGGGTCGGCCGACGCCCGGCGTCACGCAGGAATAGCCGGGCGGCGTCCCGCGAGGCCCGACGGAGTGCCGCATCCCCGACATCGACCGAAGGAATCGCCATGACCCTCACCGAGAGCGCCAGTCCCGCATCCACCGAGCGCACCGCCGACACGGCCGTGCCGATCGTGCGCGAGCTCGACACCCGCTGGAGCCCGCGCTCCTTCGACGCGACCGCGACCGTCTCCGACCAGCAGCTCGACGCGCTGCTCGAGGCCGCGCGCTGGGCGCCGTCCGGCAGCAACCAGCAGCCGCGCCGCTTCATCGTCGCCCGCCGCGGCACGCACGCGTTCGACATCATCGTCGACTCGCTCGTCGGCTTCAACGCGGCGTGGGCCGTCAACGCGTCGGCGCTCGTCGTCGCGATCGCCGAGACCTCCACGGTCGAGGGCGAGAAGCGCCCGTACGTGGCCTACGACCTCGGCCAGGCCGTCGCGCACCTCTCCGTGCAGGCGCAGGCCGAGGGCCTGCACACGCACCAGATGGCCGGCGTCGAGTTCGACAAGCTGTCCGCCGCGTTCGACCTGCCCGAGAACCTGCAGCCGCTCACGGTCACGGCGGTCGGCGTGGTCGCCCCCGCCGATGCGCTGGAGGGCCCGCTCGCCGAGCGCGAGACGGCGCCGCGCTCGCGCCTGCCGCTCTCGGAGCTGGTGCTCGTCCGCGAGTAGCCGCCCGGGTGGCGATGCCCCCCGCTCGACGACGGCCGCCGACCCTCGGGTCGGCGGCCGTCGTCGCGTCCGGGCGCGCTGTGGCGGGTGCTCGGGTCACCCACCCGTGCGCGTCAGCCGCCGAGCACGCGCCCGACGAGGTCCTGCACGAACGGGATGGCGTCCTGCACCTGGTCGACGCTCGCGATCACGGTCGCGACGAGCGGCCAGGCGGATCCCACGAGCGTCGCCACCACGGCGGAGACCGCCGCGACCCACGCGACGCGGCCGTCCCGGGTGCGGGCGGAGACCACGAGCATCACGACCGCGACCACCAGCGACACCCCGACGCCGAGAGCGATGAGGGTCACGGGCACGTCCAGCTGGCCGACGGTCGCCGCGTCGGCCGCGCCGATGAACCCGAGCACGGGCAGCAGGACGACGACCACGACCACGAGCACCACGACCAGACCGGTGACGGCGGCCGCGTGCGTGGCCCGCAGACGGCGACGGAGGAGCGGGCCGGCCATGCGGGCGCTCATCGTGCGGCTCCGCGGACGGCGACGTCGTCGGTCGGGTGGACGGCGGCGTTCTGCGCGGCATGGGATCCGCGGGTCGAGTCGGTCATGGCTGCTCCTGTCGGGTGATGCGTCACCCAGGAGACGGGACGGGCCCGCGGATCGTCCCGCCCGTCCAGGCGGCGCCCAGCGGGGAGCGCAAGACGTTCGCTCCGCGGACTGGGCAGGGTGCCCGCGGTTCGCTCGACGGATCGGGTGGGGGCGAGCCCGGTTCGCGTAGAGTCCGGCACGCCCGCCGTCCCCGATCCCCGGAGAGCCCCCATGACCGAGATCCTCGACTACGTCCGCACCTGGCTCGACCACCGCGTCTGGCAGACCCGCGTCCCCGGTGCCCAGGTCGCCATCGCCCGGCACGGCGATCTCGTGCTGTCGGAGGCGTTCGGCGTCGCGGATCCCACGACGGGCGCGCCGCTCACGCCCGCGCACCTGTTCCGCGTCGCGTCGCACTCCAAGTCGTTCGCCGCCACCGCGATCCTGCAGCTCGCCGAGCAGGGCGCCCTCCGCCTCGACGACCGGCTCGGCGTGCACGTGCCCGAGCTGGCCGAGGCGGGATCCGAGCTCGCCGACGTCACGATCGCCGCCCTCCTCGAGCACGGCGCGGGAGTCCTCCGCGACGGGTTCGACGGCGACCACTGGCAGCATTCCGGCCCGTTCCCGGACCGGCGGCACCTCCTCGCCATCGCGACGACGCCCGGCGTCGCCAAGGTCGCGCCCGACACCGCGTTCAACTACTCCAACATCGGGTACTCGCTCCTCGGCCTCGTGATCGAGTCGGCGTCCGGCCTGTCCTTCGCGGACTACATCGACGAGCGGATCATCGCGCCGCTCGGCCTCCGCGACACCACGGCCGAGTACGTCCCGGCGCGCGCGGACGAGTACGCGGCGGCCTCCACCTCGCTCCGCACCTCGCGCGAGCGCACCGTCCTCCCGCACGTCGACACGCGCGCCATGGCCGCGGCCACCGGCGTCACGAGCACCGCGTCCGAGCTCGTCACCTTCTTCTCCGCGCTCGTGCTGCCCGATGACGAGCGGCTCATCTCGGCCGCGTCGAAGCGCGCCCAGCAGCGGCCGCGGTACGTCACGGGCGCGGATCCGGCCGGCACCCGCCGCTACGGCTACGGCCTCATCATCGAGCGCGTCGGATCGGGCGAGCACGAGGCCACCGTGCTCGGCCACTCGGGCGGGTACCCGGGCCACATCACGCGCACGGCGGTGGATCCCGTGAGCGGCTGGGCGGTCAGCGTGCTCACGAACGCGATCGACGGCCCCGCGGCCGCGCTCAGCACGGGCATCCTCGAGCTGTTGCTCGCCGACTCCGCCGCCACCGACGCGGAGCGCGCCGCCGTCGAGGCGCCCTTCACGGGCCGGTTCGCGAACGTCTGGGGGATGCAGGACTTCCAGGTGGTCGGCGACCGCTTCCTCCGCATCGACCCGCAGGCGGAGCACCCGCTCGAGTCGGTGGACGTGCTCGAGGCGACGGACGACTCGTCCGCGCGCATCGTGGAGGGCGACGGGTTCGGATCCGTCGGCGAGGAGGTCACGGTCGACCGCGCCGCCGACGGCTCCGTCGATCGGATCCGCGCGGGCGGCGGCATGACGCTGGAGCCCGAGACGCGCGCGTGGGTCCCGAGGTCGCGCGGCTGAGGCCGCCCCGCGAGCAGGTGGCCGGGCGCGCACCGCCCGGCCACCTCCGCTCCACCTCCCGGAAGGATCCGCGTCACGCGAGATCCATACAGTGCCGGAGGCCGCACGGCCGCCCGCTCCCGACGAGAGGCACCATCATCACCACCCCGTTCCGACGTCCCCGCGCCCGCACCGCGACGCTGCTGTCGACCACCGCGATCCTCGGCCTGCTGCTCACCGGCACCGGCGTCACCGCCGCGACCGCCGCCGACGCGCCCACCACGCCGGCCACGAGCGCCGCCACCGCCCCGGCCGTCGCGCCCTTCGACCAGGCCACGCTCGACGCCCCGTACCCGTCGAACAGCACCTACGACTTCGTGCCGATGCTCGACCAGTTCACCTCGCTTAAGGCGAACCGGCCCGACATCATGAAGCTCAACGACAAGAAGACCATCACGATCAACCAGGCCGCCACGAAGGCGCAGTCGGCCCGGGCGATCATCGACCAGTACGCCGACATGTCCATCACGATGTCGGATGGACTCGGCAAGGACCTCGGCGAGATCTACCGCACGGCGCGCGAGGCGGGCCAGCTGCCGAAGACGGATGCGCTGCTCGCCAAGAACGGCGGCCTCGTCGGCAAGTACTCGTCCACCAACCCCGTGAAGACGTACTTCGCCAACCCGCGCCCCTACGTCGCGTTCCCGCTGAAGCTCAAGTACCGCGACAAGCCGGGCGGCAACGCGTGGGCCGGCCAGGACGGCTCGTACCCCAGCGGCCACACCTCGCAGGCGTTCTGGCAGGGCACCGCGCTCGCGACGATGCTGCCGGAGCTCGCGCCGCAGATCCTCGCCCGCGCCTCCGACGCCGGCAACAACCGCATCATCATGGGCGCGCACTACCCGCTCGACGTGATGGCCGGCCGCATGATGGGCCAGAAGATCGTCGAGCGCCGCTGGTCCGACCCGGAGTTCCGCACGCTGTTCGAGCAGGCGTCGACCGAGCTGCGCACGGTGCTCGAGGCCAAGTGCGGCGCGGCGCTCGCCGTCTGCATCGCGAAGGACAAGCCGTACCTGTCCACGAAGCAGGCGCTGAAGGTCTACGAGCAGCGCATGAGCTACGACTTCCCGCGCGTCGGTGACAAGGGCCAGCCGATCACGGTCCCCACGGGCGCCGAGTCGCTCCTCATCACGAGCCACCCCGACCTCACGCCGGAGCAGCGCCGCCAGGTGCTCGCGCTCACCGCCATCGACTCGGGCGAGCCCCTCGACGAGGGCACCGAGGGCAGCTGGCAGCGCATCGACCTCCCGGCCGCGATGGCCGCGAAGGTCGTGGTGACGGCCGACGGCACGGTGTCGCTCGTGAAGACCGGGAAGCGCTGACCGGATCCGTGTCCGCCGAGAGGGGCGGGTGGCCGCGTGGCCGCCCGCCCCTCCATCGTCCGTAGGGGGGCGCAGGGCTCAGGCCGCGACGCGACGCCGGCGATACAGGAGGCCCGTGGCGGCGACGAGCCCGCCGGCGGCGGCGAGGCCCGCGGCGATGGCGAGGTTCTCGGCGAGCGTGTTGATCCCGATGCCCGCCGTGCGGACCGCGCCGAGCGCCTGCGGGGAGGGATCAGCGGGCGCGGCGGCGCCTTCGTCCGTCGTCGCAGCCGCCGCATCCGCGGTGTCCGGAGCGGAGCCGAGCTCCGGCGTCGACCCCGGCGCGACCCGGTGCCGCGTCGCCTGCTCGTACGCGTACGCCATCGCGAGCAGGTCGCCGTCGCGGCTGCGGGGCGCGGCGAGCTCCAGGCCGACCGGTGCGCCCGTCGAGGTGAAGCCGGCGGGCACCGAGATCGTCGGGATCCCGGTGTTCGCGCCGATGTCGCAGAACGTGGTGCCCGCCCAGGCCGGCGTCGCGCTCGTGGCGCTCGTGGGCATCGCGAGGGCGTCGACGCCCTGCTCGACGAAGAACGCGTCCGCCGCCGCCTTGCCCGCGTCCTGCTCCGCGATCGACCTCTCGTACTCCGGGTTCGGGATGTCCTCGTGGCCGAGGAAGTAGGCGATGTCGCCGTCGGTGAGGGCGCTCGGCCGGTCGGCCATCACGTCGGCGAACGACAGCACGTCGGGGGGCTCGGTGCGGGCCGCGACGCGCGCCGACCAGGTGGCGGGCGTCTCGCGGAGGAAGCGGTCGATGGCCGGCCGCATGTCCCGCCACCCGCCGCTCTGCAGCGTCTGCTCGACGAACTCCCGCGTGAGCGGCACCTCCACGACCTCGGCGCCCTGGGCCTCGAGGTCGCGCACGGCCTGCTCGAACAGGGCGGTCGTCTCGGCGAGGCCCGGCCGCTCGGGATCCTCCTCGGACGGCCAGCGCACCACGCCGATCCGCTTCCCCGCCAGCGCGTCGGGGCGGAGGCCGGCGACGTACGCGTCGGTGGCCTGCTCGTCGACGATGGCCGTGAGCGGATCCGCCGGGTCGCGCCCCGCGAGCACCTCGGTGAGGAGCGCGGCGTCGGCGACCGTCGTGGTCATCGGGCCGGACACGTCCTGCCGGGGAGAGAGCGGCACGATGCCGGCCGTGCTCGTGAGGCCCATCGTCGGCCGGAAGCCGACGAGCGACTGGTGCGCGGCCGGTCCCAGGATGGATCCGCACGAATCGGTGCCGAGGCCCGCCGGCGCGTACGCGGCCGCGACCGCCGCCGCCGTGCCGCCGCTGGAACCGCTCGCGCTCCACGACCGGTCGTACGGGTTCGCCGTGCGGCCGCGCGCGGAGCTCAGCGTGGAGGTGCCATGCCACGCGAACTCGGACGTGTTCGTCTTCGCGAGGATGATCGCCCCGGCCGCCCGCAGCCGCGCGACCGCGGTCGAGTCGGCCGCGGTCCGGTAGTCGCGGAGGGCCGCGCTGCCGACGGTGGTGGGCATGTCGGCCGTGGCGTGGTTGTCCTTCACGACGACGGGCACGCCGTGCAAGGGGCCCCGGATCGTGCCGGCCGCGCGCTCCGGGTCGAGCGTGGTGGCCGTCGCGAGCGCGTCCGGGTTCGCGGTGATGACGGCCTGGAGGCCCTTCCCGTCGGCTCCGTCGTCGTCGTACGCGTCGATGCGCGCGAGGTAGGCGCGGGTCAGGGCGACGGAGGTGGTGGATCCGGACTCGAGGAGCGCGACCGCGTCCGCGACGCCCAGGTCGACGACGGCCGGGGCGGCCTGATCGGTCGCCGCGGGTGCCGAGGAGGCGTCGTCGGCGGACGCCCGGGCCGGCGCCGCGTGGATCCCGCCGCCCGCCGCGAGGCCGACCGCGAGCGCTGCCGCGGCGAGGGCGCGACCGGCGGGCAGGATCCGGGCACGGGCGCGTCGACGAGCGGGCATGCGGATCCATCCAGACGGGGAGAGGCGTCTCCCCAGTCTGGGAACCGGGTGTTGCGGCGGCGTTTCCGGCGCGGGACGATCCCGGGTCGGCGACGCTCAGCGGTGCGCGGCGGCCCGGGCCGGGTCAGCGCTGCTTGGGGAAGACGATCCAGAGGATCAGGTACAGCAGCACCTGCGGGCCCGGCAGCACGATGGAGAGCACGAACAGCAGTCGCACGAGGAAGCGGCTGACGCCGAAGCGGTCGGCGAGGGCGGCGCAGACGCCGGCGATGATCTTCCCGCGACGGGGACGAGTGAGGGTGGCCATGCGTCGAGCATGGCAGGCGTGGTTCCGAGGCCGCCAGGCGGGTGTCCGCGCCGCGCGGCCGCGCGTGCGCCGTTCGCGCGCGGCTGCCGCAGCGCAAGTCTCCCCGTGAGTTCTCCCGCCATATGCTTTGCGCGCAAATCCATGGTGCGATACTCGAATGGTCGAGCCGGGGCTCGGCGTCTCCCCGCGCCGCCGCGGGTCCGGGCCTCCCGCGGTCCGCGAGTCGCCGACGTCCCCGAACGCACGGGAGGACCGGATGGAGCAGCACCGCTCGGCCCTGCCCGTCCGCGTCGTCGCCGCGTTCCACGCCGCCCCGAGCCGCGCCGCCGGCGTCGAGCTGCTGCTCTCCGCGCTCCTCGAGGCATCATCGGCAACGGGCGCGGCGGTGATCCTGCCGCGCGCGTCCGAGATCGTGGTCGCGGGGGAGTCCGGCGCCGAGCTCCGCGCGGTCCTCGAGGCAGATCCCGTGCCGGTCGGATCACGGCTGCTGGTCGTCGCGATGGCCGACGGCGCCGGGAAGCGTCCCGACGCGCGCCGCGACGCGGGCGGGGCCGTCGCGCTGCACCGCGCCACCGGATCCCTCGACGCGGCCGATCGCGTCGTGGCCGAGGAGGTCGCGGTGCACGCGCGTATCGCGCTCGCCGCCTGGGACGCGGCGGACGACCTCGCCGTGGGCCTCGCGTCGCGATCCGTCATCGGGCAGGCCCAGGGGATCCTCATGGAGCGCTTCTCGCTCGACGCCGACCGCGCGTTCCAGGTGCTCCGCCGCTACTCGCAGGACGGCAACGTGAAGCTCGTCGAGGTCGCGCGCGGCATCGTGGAGACGGGCGCGCTGCCCGGCGGCTGAGCGGATCCCGCCGGCGAGGCGGAGCGCGGCGGGACGCCGGGCCGCCGAGCCGCGGGCGGGCGTCGATGCCGACGTCGGCGCGCGGCCTCAGGCCGTCCGGCGGTCGACCCCGCTCGGCCGGATCGGCGACACGGCGGCCAGGGGCGCCACCTCGGGCAGGGCCTCGGCCTCGCCGCGGGTCAGCTCGGCGCGCAACGCCCCGAGGATCCGCGCGAGCAGCCGCGAGACCTGCATCTGCGTCACGCCGAGCTCGGCCGCGATCTCGCTCTGGCTGCACTCGTCGACGAAGCGCAGGTGCAGGATCCGCCGGTCGCGTTCGCTGAGCACCCCGCGCGCGGCGTCCAACAGCACCGTGCGCTCGGCGCGTGCATAGCCGGGGTCGTCGGCGCCGAGGGTGTCCGCGAGCGAGATGCCCTCGTGCTCGTGCACCGTGTGGTCGAGGGACGCGGGCCGCAGGCTGGAGTGCGCGGCGAGCGCCTCCATGACCTCCTCGCGGGGATGCCCGGTGTGCGCGGCGAGCTCGGCGTCGGTGGGCGTGCGGCCGAGCCGCTGGGTGAGCGCGGGCACGACCGCGAGCAGCGCGTGCCGCAGCTCCTGGATCTGGCGGGGCGGACGCACCATCCACCCGTTGTCGCGCAGGTGGCGCTTGATCTCGCCGGAGATGGTGGGGATCGCGAACGACACGAACGGCGCGCCGAAGCCGGGGTCGTAGCGGCGCGCGGCCTTCACGAGCCCGAGGTAGCCGACCTGGCGGAGGTCGCTCCAGTCGTGGGCGCGGCCCGAGTGCTGGCGGGCGAGCTGGTCGGCGAGCTCGAGGTGGTCGAGCACGATCTGGTCGTGCAGGCGGCGGCGCTCGGCCTCGCCCGCGGGGTCCTCGGCCGCAGCGGCGGCGCGCACGAACCGGTCGTGCGTCACGCGGCGCTTCTCGTCGCGCGCTGCCGTGAGGTCGGGTGCGGGCTCGGGCGTCGCCTCGGGCGCGAGCGGCGGCGTGCGGGGGCGCGGCGTGGCCAGCGGGATCGCCGATGCAGGTGCGCGGGAGGCGGATCCGCGCGAGGCGGGCGGGGCGGCGGCGAGGGCGCGCGGGCGCAGCGTTCCGGTCACTCAGGACCTTCCGGACTCGTGTCGGACGCGGCACGCTGCTTGACCGCTCCTCCAGAGAAGCACTGCTCCTCATGCCTGCCTAGGTGCTCGGATCACTTCTCCGCACTGCTTCTCCCGCTTCTCCGCGGGCCGGGCGTGTCGAGCACCCGCGCATCCGCACCAGCACGGAGCAGCGCCCCACGACGGGGGCGCGGCTCGCCCGCCGGTAGGCTCGATCCCCGTTCCCCGAGCCGCCACCACCGAACGGACGCCCCATGAGCCTGTTCCGCACGAAGAGCATCGAGTCGTCGCTGGCCGACGCCGCGGGAGGCGAACGCAGCCTCACCCGCTCCCTCGGCACCTGGGACCTCATGCTCATGGGCGTCGCGGTCGCGGTCGGCGCCGGCATCTTCTCCGTCGGCGCGAAGGCCGCCGGGAACTACGCGGGTCCGTCGGTGACGCTCGCGTTCGTGCTCGCCGCCGTCACGTGCGGCCTCGCGATCATGTGCTACGCCGAGTTCGCGTCCGCCGTGCCCGTCGCGGGCAGCGCGTACACGTTCACCTACGCGACCATGGGCGAGCTGCTCGCGTGGATCATCGGCTGGGACCTCATCCTCGAGATGCTCACGGCGGCTGCGGTCATCGCGAAGTACTGGGGCATCTACCTGGAGTCCGCGCTGAAGCTCGCCGGGCTCGACATCCCCTCCACCATCACGGTGTTCGGGCTCGGCATCAGCTGGGGCGCCGTGCTCATCACCGCGATCTTCACCGTGCTGCTCGTCCTCGGCACCAAGCTCTCCAGCCGCGTGTCGAGCGTCTTCACGGTGCTGAAGGTCGCGGTCGTCCTGTTCGTGATCGTCGTGGGCGCGTTCTACGTGAAGGCGGAGAACTACTCGCCGTTCATCCCGCCGCAGCGCCCGACCGAGGGCGGATCCGCCGACGTCTGGACCCAGTCCCTCTTCTCCTGGGCGAGCGGCCAGGAGCCCACCCAGTACGGCCTGTACGGCCTGCTCGCCGGGGCGTCGCTCGTGTTCTTCGCGTTCATCGGCTTCGACGTCGTGGCCACGAGCGCCGAGGAGGTCAAGGACCCGCAGCGCACCCTGCCGCGGGGGATCTTCGCGGGCCTCGCGGTCGTGACCGTGCTCTACGTGCTCGTGACCCTCGTGCTCACCGGCATGGTGCCGTACACGGTGCTGGCGGATGCGAAGGAGCCGTCGCTCACGACCGCGTTCACCGCGGTGGGCGCCGGGTGGGCGGCGCAGGTCATCTCCATCGGCACGCTGCTCGGCCTCACCACCGTGCTCATGGTGCTGCTGCTCGGCCTCGCGCGCGTCGTCTTCGCGATGAGCCGCGACGGCCTGCTGCCGCGCGGGCTCAGCCGCACGAGCGCCAAGCGCCGCACGCCGGTGCGGGTGCAGATCATCGCGGGCGTCGTCGTCGCGGCCCTCGCCGGGTTCACCGACGTCGGCGTGCTCGAGGAGATGATCAACATCGGCACGCTCTCCGCCTTCGTGCTCGTGAGCATCGGCGTGATCGTGCTGCGGAAGAAGCGGCCCGACATCCGCGCGGCGTTCCGCGTGCCGCTCATGCCGTGGCTGCCGATCCTCTCGGCCGTGCTCTGCGTGTGGCTGATGCTCAACCTCACGACGCTCACCTGGGTCCGCTTCCTCGTCTGGCTCGCGCTCGGCTTCGCGGTCTACTTCCTCTACGGACGCCGGCACTCGCTGGTCGGCCAGGAGGAGGCGCGGATCGCGGCGGGCGGCGAGCCCGCGCCCGAGCTGCCGTCGGCGGCGACGCCGCGGGACTGATGCACGCGCGCCGCACCGTCGACGCCCCACGCGCCCGCCGTGTCCGCCCGGACGCGGCGGGCGCCGTGCGTGGTGCGGGCGTCGGGATCGCGCGTCAGGTCTGGCAGCGCGGGCACCAGTAGGTGACCCGGTCCTGCGCGCCCATGCCGGGGCGCACGGGGTCGCCGAGCTGGCCCTGCAGGATCCGCGTGCCGCACCGCAGGCACGCCTTGCCCTTGCGTCCGTAGACCCAGTCGGTGCGGCCGCGGCGCAGGTCGCCCGTGGTGGTGCGCTCGATGCGGTCGCGGTTCGCGCGCATGGTGCGGCGGGCGAGCGCGATCATCGCGGGGAGGTCCGGCACCTCGCGCACCGGCCGGGTGGGCAGCACGCCGCGGAGGAAGCAGAGCTCGGCCCGGTAGACGTTGCCGATGCCGGCGGCGTTCCGCTGGTCGAGCAGCGCCAGCCCGATGGCCCGGTCCGGCTGCGCGGCGATGCGCCGGACGATCTCCTCGGCCGCCTCGTCGCCCCAGTCCGGCCCGAGGATGTCGGGCCCCAGGTGCCCCACCACCGTGTGCTCCTGGTCGCGGGGGATCACCTCCAGCACCCCCAGCGAAAACCCCACCGTGACGCGCTCCGCCGTCTCGAGCACGACGCGCGCCTCGAACGCCGGCCGCCGCCACGCGGTGCCGTGCTGGTAGATGTGCCAGGAGCCCTCCATCTTCAGGTGGCTGTGGATCGTGAGGTCGCCGACGCGGTGCAGGATGTGCTTCCCGACGCTCACGACCTCGTCGACCTCCTGGCCCGCGAGATCGAGCGTCGCGTACTTCGGCACGCGGAAGTCGCTGCGCGTGAGCACCTGGCCGCCGATGGCCTCGTGCAGGTGCGTCGCGGTGCGCCAGACGGTGTCGCCCTCAGGCACGGGCGGATCCCGTCGCCCGGGCGCCGCTCACGAGCGCATCCGCAGCCCGCGCGGCGTCGCCGAGAAGCCGTGCTCCTGGAGCGCGGTGCCGAGCGGCGTTCCGAGGATGAACGCGCCGTTCACCTTCTCGATCGCGAGCTTCGCGACGCCGCCGCGCCGCACGATCTGGCCGAGCGACTCGGCCGCCGCGCGGATCACCGCCTCGTCGTCGTCGAACCGCAGCACGGTCTTGCTGCCGCGCTCCACGTAGAGCACGAGGGCGCCGTCGACCAGCACCACGAGCGCGCCCGCCTTCCGGCCGGCCCTGTGCCCGGTGGGCCGTTCGCCGCGGGCATCGACGCTGCCGGACTCCGCGATCGCCGTGGACGCGCCGTCGGCTCCCGTGTCGCCGGTCGCCTCCGTGTCGGTCGCCTCCATGCCGACACCCGCCCCCGTGCCGCCGTCCGCGTCGGGCGACGACCCGTCGAGCCGCGGCCAGGGCAGCGCCGCCCCGTACGCGTTCGCCGGATCCGTGGCCGCGAGCGTCAGCGCGTTCAACGGCCGCCCGCCCGCATCGGGATCACGGGTGAACCCGCGCAGCCGATCCACCGTGCCGCCCGTCGAGAACTGCGCCGCCCCCAGCGTCTCGATGAAGTACCCGCGGCGCGCGCGCCCGGTGTCCTCGAAGCCCGCGAGCACCTTGTACGTGAGCGCGAAGCCGCCCGGCACGCGCTCGGTCATGACGGATCCGCGCGTGACGACGCCGTACCGCTCCAGCAGAAGCTCGGCCGTGCCGGCGGCGCGCACGGTCGCGTCGGTCTCGGCGAGCGGCACGATCGACCAGCGCCCGGCCGCGGTCGGCGGTCCCGTGCGCGTGGGCATGTCGGGCCGCGGCATCCGCCCGCCCCGGTACATGCGCCCGCGCGGTGCCCGCTGCGGCGTCTTGTGCGCGGTGGATCCGCCCGCGAGCAGCGCCCGCAGCGGCGAGAGCGTGTCGTTCGTGACGAGGCCCGCCCACACGAGGTCCCACAGCGCGGTGACGAGCGCCTTGTCGTCCGTGGATCCCACGGCGTCGCTCAGCTGACGGAAGAAGTAGCCGCCGCCTGTGCCGAGCGTTGTGAGGATCTCGCGCTGCAGCTCGTCGGTGTCGTGCGCGTCGGGCTCGGGCAGCGTGAGCGCGACCTGGTCGGCGAGGTGCAGGCTCACCCACCCGTCGGCGCCCGCGAGCGTGCCGGCGCCGGACCAGATGACCTCGCCGGTGGACGTGAGCTCGTCGAGCATGGCCGGCGTGTAGTCGCGCACGCGCGCCGGGAGCACGAGCGTCTCCCACGCGGAGGCGGGGACGGGCGCGCCGGCCAGCTGCTCGATGACCTGCAGCACGCCGTCGACCCCGCGGAGCCCGCGCTCGCGGTCCGCGCCCGCCACGTGCTGCCACGCGGGGAGGAAGCGCGCGAACGCGGCCTGCTCGACCGGCTCGACCTCACTGCGGAGCGCCGCGAGCGAGCGGCTCCGCAGGCGCCGGAGCACCTCGACGTCGCACCACTCGCTGCCAGACGCGCCCGGTCGGAACTCGCCCTCGACCACGCGCCGCTGGGCGCCGAGCCGGGCGAGCGTGTCGGCGATGACGGCGGATCCGAGGCCGATGCCGGTGGCCGCGTCCGCGATGGTGAACGGCCCGTGCGTGCGGGCGTACCGGCCGACGAGGTCGCCGAGCGGATCCGCGACCGGCTCGACGAACGCGAGCGGCGTGCCGATGGGCAGCGGCACCCCGAGGGCGTCGCGGAGACGGCTCGCGTCCTCGATGGCGGCGACCCGCGGCTGCCCGCCGAACGAGACGCGGAGCGCGCGCTTGCCGGCCACGAGCGCGTCGAGGTGGTCGGCGGCGGACCCGGCCTCCTCGGGCTCCAGGCGCACGGCGACCTCCTCGGCGTCGAGCGGGCCGAGGATCCGCAGCAGGTCGGCCACGCCCTCGAGGCCCTTCGCGCGCCGGTCGGGCGCCGTGCGCTGCAGCTCGAGCTCGGTGCGCGCGATGACCGCCGGATCCAGCAGCTCGCGCAGCTCCGCCCGCCCGAGCAGCTCGCTGAGCAGCCCCGCGTCGAGCGAGAGCGCGGCGGCCCGGCGCTCGGCGAGCGGGCTGTCGCCCTCGTACATGAACGCGCCGACGTAGCTGAAGAGGAGGCTGCGGGCGAACGGCGACGCGTCCTCCGTGGTGGTCTCGACGATCTTGATGCGCCGGGCCTCGATGTCCTTCGCGAGCGACGTGAGCGCGGGCAGGTCGTAGACGTCCTGCAGCACCTCGCGCACGGTCTCGAGCACGATGGGGAACGCCGGGAACTTGCGGGCCACGTCGAGCAGCTGCGACGCGCGCTGACGCTGCTGCCAGAGCGGCGAGCGGCGGCCCGGGTTGTAGCGCGGCAGCAGGAGGGCGCGCGCGGCGCACTCGCGGAACCGGGACGCGAACAGCGCGGATCCGCCGACCTCGCGCGTGACGATCGCATCCAGCTCGTCGGGCTCGAACACGAACAGGTCGGCCCCCGGCGGCTCGCCGTCGGTCTCGGGGATGCGCACCACGATGCCGTCGTCGTTGGCCATGGTGGCGCCGTCGATGCCGTACAGCTCGGTGACCCGCGCGCCGACCGCGAGCGCCCAGGGCGCGTGCACCTGCATCCCGTAGGGCGAGTGCAGCACCACGCGCCAGTCGCCGAGCTCGTCGCGGAAGCGCTCGACCACGAGGGTGCGGTCGTTCGGCACGTGGCCGGTGGCCTTCTTCTGGTCGTCGAGGAACGCGAGCAGGTTGTTGACCGCGCGGTCGTCGAGGCCCACGCGGCCGGCGCGCGCCCGGGCGTCGTCGACGGCGGATCCCGACAGCTCCCGCACGAACGCGCCGATGGCCCGCCCGAGCTCGAGCGGCCGCCCGAGCCCGTCGCCCTTCCAGAACGGCAGCTTGCCGGGCTCGCCGAACGCGGGCGTCACGAGCACGCGGTCATGCGTGATCTCCTGGATCCGCCAGCTCGTGGCCCCGAGCGCGAACACGTCGCCGACGCGCGACTCGTAGACCATCTCCTCGTCGAGCTCGCCCACACGGGACGCCTTCTCGCCGACCATGAACACGCCGAAGAGGCCGCGGTCGGGGATGGTGCCGCCCGAGGTGACCGCGAGCCGCTGCGCGCCCGGCCGCCCCTCGATGGTGCCCTCGTCCCGGTCCCACACGATGCGGGGTCGCAGCTCCGCGAACTCGTCGGACGGGTAGCGGCCGCTCAGCAGGTCGAGCGTGGCCTCGTACGCGGAGCGCGGCAGGGTCGCGAAGGGCGCGCTCCCCCGCACGATGTCGAACCACTCCTCGACGCCCAGCGGCTCGAGCGCGACGGCCGCGACGGTCTGCTGCGCGAGCACGTCCAGCGGGTTCGCGGGCACGCGCAGCGACTCGATCTGCCCGCTCGCCATGCGCTCGGCGGCGACGGCCGAGTGGATGAGGTCGGCCCGGTGCTTGGGGAAGATGACGCCGCGCGAGACCTCGCCCACCTGGTGCCCGGCCCGGCCGACGCGCTGCAGCCCGCTCGCGACCGACGGCGGCGCCTCCACCTGCACCACCAGGTCGACGTCGCCCATGTCGATGCCGAGCTCGAGGCTCGACGTGGCGACCACGCAGCGGAGGCGGCCGGACTTCAGGTCGTCCTCGATGCGGGCGCGCTGCTCCTTCGAGACGAATCCGTGGTGCGCCTTGGCGAGCACGGGATCCGCGCCCTCCATGCTCCCCGCCTGCGCCATGAGCTCGGCGGGCGGGCGCGGGGCGGTGCGGCGGGTGGCCGAGAAGTCCGTGGACCGCGCCGACCCGGGACCGGCACCGGAACCGGCGGCCGCCCCCGCGAGCACGGGCACGGCGTCGGAGGCCGCGACCACGCGCCCCTCCGCATCGATCCGCCCCTCCTCGATGCGCACCGCGTAGATCTCGTTGAGCCGCGCCGTGAGCCGCTCGGCCAGCCGCCTGCTGTTCGTGAAGACGATCGACGACGTGTGCTGGAGCACGAGGTCGACGATGCCCTCCTCCACGTGCGGCCAGATGGACCCCTGCTGCGGCTGGTCGCCCTGCGCCGCCGACCCCTCGAGCGGCGCCGTGGTGCCGAGCTCGGTCATGTCGTCGACCGGCACGATGACCCGCAGGTTGAACTCCTTCGTGTTCTTCGGCGACACGATGGAGACGGGCGAGCGCCCGCCGAGGAACCGCGCGACCTCCTCGGGCGGCCGCACGGTGGCGGACAGCCCGATCCGCTGCGCCGGCTTCTCCAGCAGCGCGTCGAGCCGCTCGAGCGACAGCGCGAGGTGGCTGCCGCGCTTGGTGGCCGCGACCGCGTGCACCTCGTCGACGATGACCGTCTCGACCCCCGCGAGCGTCTCGCGCGCGGCCGACGTGAGCATGAGGAACAGCGACTCGGGCGTGGTGATGAGGATGTCCGGCGGCGTCTTCGCGAGCGAGCGCCGGTCGGCCGCCGGGGTGTCGCCGGAGCGCACGCCGACGGTGACCTCGGGCGGCTCGGCCCCCAGCCGCTTCGCCGTCTGCACGATGCCCACGAGCGGCGAGCGGAGGTTCCGCTCCACGTCGACCGCGAGCGCCTTCAGTGGCGAGATGTAGAGGACGCGCGTGCGTCGCATCGGGTCCTCCGGTGCCGGCCGCGACGCCAGCCGGTCGATGGACCACAGGAACGCCGCGAGCGTCTTGCCGGATCCGGTGGGCGCCACGACGAGCGCGTGCGACCCCTTCTGCACGGCCTCCCACGCGCCGGTCTGCGCGGCCGTGGGGCCGGGGAACGCGCCCTGGAACCACTCCCGGGTGGCCGGGGAGAAGCGCGCGAGGACGGGATCCATCTGCTCATCCTCCTCCGGACCACCGACAACGCGCCGGGTCGGGCGCTCGCACGGCGCTCGCCGGAGGACGGCAGGCCGGGCGGCGCCGCGGATCAGCCCGCGTGCTCCCGGATGAACGCCGACACATCCCGCAGCTCGGCCGCGGAGACCGAGTGCGGCAGGTCCTCGTAGATGCGCTCCGTGAGGGCGGTGTGGTCGCCGATCCACGCGGCCGTGCGCGCGACGGCCGCCTCCGGGATCACCTGGTCGGCCGTGCCGCGGCCCCAGAACACCGGGGTCGGTGCGGCCGCGAGCGCCGCGTCGCCGTCGTGCTCGCCGCGCACCGAGAACCCGCTGAGCTGCACCGCGTACGCGAAGCGCCCGGGCGCGAGCCGCAGCAGCTGGAGCGCGGTGGCGCCGCCCTGGCTGAACCCGAGGAGCCCCACCGAGCGCGGGGTCGCGGGCAGCGCGTCGAGCCAGTCGAGCACGCCCTGCGCGGCGGCGTCGGCGGCGTCGGGATCCGGGTCGCCGGTCGATCCGGGCACGATCGGGAACCACGCGTGGCCGCCCTGCAGCGCGATGGGCGCGCGCAGCGACGCGACGACCGGCGCGAGCGGCAGGTACGGCGACAGCCCGAACAGGTCGCCCTCGTGCGATCCGTATCCGTGCAGCAGCACCAGCAGCGGACGATCGGCGAGCTCGGCGGTGGGGGCCGACCAGAGGACGGCGTCGGGATCCAGCGGCAGAGCGGTCACGGTGTCCTCTTCGGTGCGGGTGCGGGTGCGCGTGCGGGGCGGCCGGGCGGCCCATCCTCGCATCCGGCCCCGGCAGCCGGCCGGGCAGCCGTCCCGCGATCGACCACGGGAGCCGGCCAGCGCGCCGGGTGGCCGTCGCGCTCCGGCCGTGGGTGACAATGGACCATGACCGTTCGCACCCCGGACCCGAACATCCCCGACCCGAACTCCGGCTGGCTGTCGGACGTGGAGCTGGCGCAGATCCGGCAGCGGCTGCCCCTCCTCTACGTGGAGGCCGTGCCCGTGCGGGTCGACGGCATGGGCCGGGTCAAGGACATCGGCGTGCTGCTGCGCGCGACGGTCACCGGGCAGATGACCCGCATGCTCGTCTCGGGCCGCGTGATGTACGGCGAGACCCTGCGCGACGCGCTCTTCCGCCACCTCGAGAAGGACCTCGGGCCGATGGCGTTCCCGCAGCTCCCCGCGAGCCCGACGCCGTTCTCGGTCGCCGAGTACTTCCCGTTCCCCGGCGCGAGCCCGTACACCGACGACCGGCAGCACGCCGTCTCGCTCGCGTACGTGGTCCCCGTGACCGGCACGTGCGATCCGCGCCAGGACGCCCTCGAGATCACCTGGATGACGCCCGAGGAGGCCGCGTCCGATGCGGTCTCGGCCGACATGGAGGGCGGCCGCGGCGCGCTGCTCCGCGCGGCCCTCGCCTCGGTGGGCGTGCTGCCCTAGGCGGATCCGAGCGGCCGTCCGGCGCGAACCGAGCCCGGCCGTCGGCTCAGACCGCGGACGCCCGCTCCGCGAACTGCGGCGGCTCGAGGTAGTGGCGGCGCAGGTCCTCGAAGGCCTGGCTCGCGCCCGCCCCCACGCCGTAGCCGCGCTGCACGTGCAGGCCATCCATGGCCGAGAGCACGACGGCGGCGGCCGCCTCCGGGTCGAGGTGGGGGTCGATGAGGCCGCGTGCCTGGTCGACGACGACGCCCGCCGTGATGCGCTCCAGCTCCCGGGCGCGGCGCTCGCGGAAGAGCTCGTGCAGCGGGTGGCCGGCGGCCGATGCCTCCGACGAGACGACGGCGATGATGCGCGTGAGGCACGCGCTCTGCTCCCCGTCGGCGATGACCACGGCCGCGTGCTCCGCGACGCTGCGGGGGCGGTGCAGCTCGATGGCGGCGGCGAGGCGCTCCTCGCGGCGCTCGAGCACGGCGAGCAGCAGCTCCTCCTTGCCGCTGAAGTGGTGCAGCAGGCCGGCCGGCGTGATCTCCGCCCGGGACGCGATCTCCCGCAGCGAGCTGCTCCGGTAGCCCTGCTCGGCGAACACCTCGATGGCGGTGCGGATGAGGAGCTCCCTGCGCTCCACGCCCTTGCGGTACGGGCCACGGGTGGCGAGGGCGACGCGAGTCATTGGCTCACCGTAACCGGATGCCGCCGGGCGTCCGCGCGACCGTCAACAGGCACTGCCTCAGCTGTGGAGACTCGGGGCACGGACGCGTCGTCGTGCGTCCCTCCGGGGACGACGGAGGGCCCCCGTCCGTGGACGGGGCCCTCGATGTCATGCCGGCACACGATGCGCGCCGCGCGGTCTAGCGTCCGCTGGAGACGCGGCGGTGGGTGCGCTCGCGGCCGCCGGCCGAGGCGCCGCCGGACGCGGCGGGGCGCTCCTGGCGGGGACGTGCGGTGCCGACGGACGAGCCGCCGCCGAAGCCCTCGGACGAGGTGCTGAAGTTGCGGGGCGCACCTCCGCGCTGTCCGCCCGAGGCGCCGTCGCGGCGACCCGAGGAGGCACCGTCGCGACGTCCGCCGCCGACGGGCGCGCCGTCGCGGGCCGCGCGCTTGCGCTGCGCGTTGGCGCCCTGCGAGCGTCCGCCGCCGTTCGCGCGGCCGCCCTGCGACTGGCGCTGGGTGGTCTCGCGGACCGACTTCGTCTCGCGCGGCGCGGGCTTCACGTACGCCGCGACGGCGCCCGTCAGCTCGGCCACGGCGGGGGAGGACTCGGTGACCTGCTGCGGCGTGACGTGGATGTCGGCCTTGCGCATCAGGAGCTGCACGTCCTTGCGCTGCGCCGGCAGCATGATCGTGACGACGTCGCCCGCGGAGCCTGCGCGCGCCGTGCGGCCCGAGCGGTGCAGGTACGCCTTGTGCTCGGCCGGCGGGTCGACGTGGATCACGAGCTCGATGTCGTCGACGTGCACGCCGCGCGCCGCGACGTCGGTGGCCACGAGGACCTTGACGTCGCCCGCGGAGAACGCCGCGAGGTTGCGGTCGCGGGCGACCTGCGAGAGGTTGCCGTGCAGGTCGACCGACGGGATGCCCGCGTCGGTGAGCTGCTTCGCGAGCTTCTTCGCGTGGTGCTTGGTGCGCATGAAGAGGATGCGGCGGCCGGAGCCCCCGGCGAGCTTCTGCACGAGGAGGCGCTTGGCCTCGACGTCCGACGCCTCGAACACGTGGTGCGTCATGGCGGCGACGGGCGAGTTCGCCTCGTCGACGGAGTGCAGCACCTGGTCGTGCAGGTAGCGGCGCACGAGCTTGTCCACGCCGTTGTCGAGCGTGGCGGAGAACAGCATGCGCTGGCCAGTGTTCGGGGTCTTGTCGAGGATCCGCGTGACGACGGGCAGGAAGCCCAGGTCGGCCATGTGGTCGGCCTCGTCGAGGACGGTGATCTCCACGGCGTCGAGGTTCACGAAGCCCTGCTTCATGAGGTCCTCCAGGCGGCCGGGGCAGGCCACGACCACGTCGACGCCGGCCTTGAGGGCCGCGACCTGGCGCTGCTGCGAGACGCCGCCGAAGATCGTCGTGGTGGTCAAGTTGTACGCCTCGGCCAGCGGCGCCATGGCGGCCGTGATCTGCGTGGCGAGCTCGCGGGTCGGCGCGAGGATGAGGCCGAGCGGGCGGCCCGGACGACGACGGCCGCCGGCGAGTCCGCCGCCGAGGCGCGCGATCATCGGGATGGCGAAGGCCAGCGTCTTGCCGGAGCCGGTCTTGCCGCGGCCGAGCACGTCGCGGCCGTTCAGGGTGTCGGGGAGCGTGTCCACCTGGATGGGGAACGGCGTCGTGATGCCGTTCGCCGTGAGGGCGGAGACGAGGGGGGCGGGCACGCCGAGCGCGCCGAAGGTGTCAGTGGTCATGCGGGGGAGTTGCCTTCCAGGCAGGGGTCCGCCCCGACGCGCTGATGCGGCGGTGTGCCGATGCAGCGCGGAAGCGGAGGATGGCGAAGGCGCCGATGGGCGCATCCGTTCGCCGTAAGAAAGATGTCACTCACGCCCGTCGGCCGGTGTCGGCGATCTGATCGGGCGGAGGAGGGAACGCGTTCTCTCGACGCAGGGAGCACGATGATGTGCTCGCAAGTGCCTCCACCGTAGCAGGTCAGCCGGGGAGGAAGCCCATCTCGCCCACGGGGACCTCGAAGTCGAGCACGTTACCGGCCGGCGCGAGGGGGCAGGCCCACTCGGGGTCGTAGGCGCAGGAGGGGTTGTAGGCGAAGTTGAGGTCGACCACGATCGAGCCGGGCGCGCCGGCCCCGAGGTCGGATCCCTTGACCGTGTCGAGCAGGTAGCGCCCGCCCCCGTAGGTGCCGCCCTCGCGGCGGTGCGAGGCGTCCTTCACGGGCAGGTGGAGTCCGCCGCCGTAGCTGGCGAGGCGCCAGACGTCGAGGCTGCCGGCCTCGCGGCCGTCGGCGGACGGGATGTGGACGGATCCGAGGAGCTCGAACGGCACGACGCCGTCGGTGCCCGTCTCGACCTCATGGCGCTCGTCGCCGCGGTCGTCGTGGATCTCCAGCTCGAACCGCCAGGCCGGGTCGTACTCCGTCACGTCCAGTCGGTCGAAGTCGGCGCGGTGCTCGGGCACGAGCGGCGTCGCGGGGTGGCTGCGGAACATGTCGTCGCGCGAGCGGCGCCAGAGCGCGTGAGCCGCGGCGGGATCCGTCTGCGCGACCCAGCGCACCTCCGCGTACATCTCGTGCGTGCGGCGGCGCCAGTCGGCGACGTGGAGGGCGGTGACGGCGGAGGGCATGGGGACACCGTACGCGTCGGCGGGAGCGGGCCGCGGGGACGCGGTGCTCGACGTCAGCGGGCGGACGAGCCCGCGTCGGCGGCCGAGGCGTCGTCCGCCGGGGCGTCGTCCGCGTCGGGCGCGGCCGCGGGCTCCCAGTCGTACGCCCACGTCGGCGCGAGCTGGCGCAGGCGGAACGCGCGCCACTGCCAGAAGGCCCAGAAGGTCGGCCACATCGCGGGGCCGAGTAGCCCGGCCTCGAACTCCAGCTGGTCGCGGAAGAGGGTCTTGACGCGGCCGTCCGCGTCGGGGCCCGCGGGATCCGGCGACACGGCCATGCTGTGCCGCATGCTCGTGGGGATCGACATCAGCCCGGAGAGCCCGTGGCCGTCGTCGCGCACGATGCGGACGCCCTCGACGCGCGGCTTCATGTCGCGCAGGCGGATGCTCTGGCGCCCCGCCGTGAACGGCCCCGTCTGCATCGCGGCGACGTGCTCGCGGCCGTCCCAGCTCGAGGGGAAGCCGCCGTCCTCCAGCGGCACGAAGTCGACGAGCGGGCCCGCGACCTCCCGCATCACGGTGGGCGAGTGGAGCGCGCGCCAGGCGGCGTCGGGATCGCAGTCGAGGATGGTCTTCAGCAGCACGCGCATGGATCCAGTGTGCTCCGCCCGGCTGGGCGTGCCCGGCGTCCTGCCGCCGTGGGACAGGATGGGACGGACATGATCAGGTACTGGGTGGGCGTCGTCTCGCGCGACCGCGTGCTCGACGGCCTGGACCTCGGCATCGCGCAGGTCAACCGCGGCGCCCGCGAGCCCGTCGAGCGGCTCGGCGAGGCCGACGGATTCGTCTACTACTCGCCGCGCGAGTCGTACCCCGACGGGCAGCTCCTCCGCGCGTTCACCGCCATCGGCCGGGTGGCCGACGCCGCGCCGTACCAGGGCCGCGTGGGCGAGTGGCGGCCGTGGCGGCGGCGGATGGAGTGGGACCTCGGCGCGGTCGACGCGCCCATCCGCCCGCTCGTGCCCGTGCTCGACTTCACGCGCGACTCCCTCGAGTGGGGCCGGAAGCTCGCGCCCGGGCTCCTCGAGATCACGCGCGACGACTTCGAGGTGATCCGCCAGGCCATGCGCCGCGGGGCGCCCGAGCCGTCGCGGCGCGTCATCCGGGGAGGATCCGGCCCGTGGACGCCCGTAGCATCGGATCGTGACCTCCTCCGCTGACGCCGCGCACCCCGACCCGTCGACGCAGGCCCGCTACCAGGTCCGGCTCGACGGCGGCGTGGCCGGCGCCCGCCGCATCGTGACCGGCGCCGACGTCATCGTCTGGGTCGACGCCCTCCCGTCCGTCCCGCCGCCCACGGTCGCCCGCCGGGACGAGGTCCTCGCGATGATGCCCGCGCGCCCGGCCGTCGTGAGCGCCGGCCTCGCCGACGCCCCGGCCGTCGCCGACTGGATCCTCGCCCTGCAGACCGCGCTCGGCCGCCGCGCGTACGTGGCCGTCGTCGCCGCGGGCACCGTGGAGGCCGACGGATCCTGGCGCGCCTGCGCCGAGGACCAGCTCGCCGCGGGAGCCGTGGTCGACGCGCTCGCCGCCCTGGGGATCGACGCCACCTCGCCCGAGGCCGCCGTCGCCTGCGCCGCGTACCAGCAGCTCCGGCCGGCCCTCGGCCACCTGGTGACCGCGAGCGTGTCCGCGCGCCGGCTCGCCGCCGCGGGGCACGACGGCCTGGTCGCCGAGGCGCTCGCCGCGGGCCCCGTCGACGTGGTCGTGCACCGCCTCCACCGCGACGCCTGAGGCCGCGCGGGATCCGGTCGCCGAACGGGCGGAATGGGCGCCCAGGAGCGCGTGTTCCCCTGGGCATCAGGCGCCGCACCCGTGACGACGCCACGCAACCGGAAGGTCATCACATGAAGGCAGTCATCAACGGCGTCACCGTCGCCGAGGCCCCGAAGGACGAGCTCATCGAGATCGAGGGCAACTGGTACTTCCCGCCCGCGAGCGTCGACATGTCGCTCCTCGCCGAGACCGCCACGCCGTACCACTGCCCGTGGAAGGGCGACACGCAGTACTACTCCGTGAAGGACGGCGACACCGTGCTGCAGGACCGCGCCTGGTCGTACCCGACGCCCATCCCGTCGTCGTTCGACCGCGTCGGCCGCGACTACAGCGGCTACGTCGCGTTCTGGAAGGAGGTCCGCGTCGGCGAGTGACGCGGATCGCCGATCACGGCCCGGGGGCTCCGGCTCCCGGGCCGTCGTCGTGCACGGGGGCGGGCGTGGCCGGTGTCGCGGGACGGACCGGCGCCACGCGCGCCGGGATCCCCGTCCGCCGCTCGCGCAGCTGCCGGGCGCGGTGCGCGCGCACCTTGGCGCGGTTGCCGCAGCGGCGC
>NZ_JAAVCB010000134.1:0-27876 GCF_014802555.1 Clavibacter sp.
CATTACCGTGGGACATCGAGGCCTCCTGGCGATGGTTGAACTGAACAGCTCCATCAAGCCAGGAGGCCTCTTCACACGCCCCGAAGTGTCACCAACGTCATGGCCGAGTACACCTAGCTCACCGGGCGGTGCCGTCCGTCACCAGCAGGTCGTCGAGCGTGAACGCGACGGGTCCGGCGGCCGAGCTCGACAGGTACGTCTGGATCCCGAACGTGCCCGCGGTCTGCAGGGCGGCCAGGGTCCCGGTCGTCGTCGACTGCCACGCGGTCGGCTCGGCCTGGCTGACGGGCCAGACCTTCGCGTTCATCGTGGTGGGCGACGTGCCCGTGACCTGCACGCGCACCCGCAGCTGCTGCCCGGCCGTGTACGTGAGGTTCGGGACGACGACCGACTTCAGGTTGGCGCCGTTCTCGGACTGCACGATCATCACCTGGCCGGTCGACCGCACCCAGACCTGCGTCTGGTAGGTCGCGGTGCCGACCTGGCGCGAGTTGATCCGCACGTACGCGCCGCCGCCCGTGGGCACCCTGTCGAGCGCGAAGCTGACCTGGGCGTCGGATGCGGTGGTGCTCACGGCGTCGAGGCTCGCGGTGCGGGTCTCGCCGGCGGGACTGGCGACCTGCGCCCTCCCGTCCTGCACCTTGAGGATCGACGCGTTGCCGGTGATGCGCCAGGCGCCCCCGGTCTCCGCCGTGCCCCAGCCGTTCGCGGCGGTGCGGGTGAAGGTGTCCTGCGCGAGGATCCCGGCGGCGGGCGGAGCGACGACCGGCGCGGTCACCGTGACCGTGCCGTCCTTCCTCGCCGAGGCGAGGCCATTGTCGTCCGTCACCGTCAGCGACACCGTGTAGGTGCCGGCCTTGGCGTAGGCGTGATCCACGGTCTTGCCCGTGCCCGTCGTGCCGTCCCCGAACGCCCAGGCGTACGAGGCCACCGTGCCGTCGGCGTCCGTCGAGGTGGATCCGTCGAACGAGGCCGTCAGGTCCTTCGCGGTCGACGTGAACGCCGCAGCCGGAGCCTGGTTGCCCGGTGCCGGTGCGGGCGCGGGCGCCTGGCCGTCGCGGCTGACGACCAGGTCGTCGATCCGCGTCGTCACGGGAGCCGTCGCCGACCCCGAGAGGTAGGTCTGGATCCCGACGGAGCCCGCGGCCTGCAGCGCGGCGGTCGAGCTGGTGACGCTCGTCTGCCATGCGGCGGGCTCGGCCTGGCCGGCGACCCACACCTTCGCCTTGACGGTGGTCGGCGACGTGCCGGTCGTCAGGACGCGGACGCGGAGCTGCTGGCCGGCCTGGTAGGTCGTGCCGGGGAGGATGTACGACCCGATGGTCGTCGCCCCCTCCGACTGCACCAGCTGGATCTGCCCGGTCGCCTTGATCCAGACCTGCGTCTGGTAGAAGGCCGACCCCACCTGCCGGGAGTTGACCCGGGTGTAGGAGCCGCCGCCTGTGGGGACGGAGTCGAGCGAGAAGGTCGCGCTGACGTCCGACGACGTGGTGGACACCGCGTCGAGGGTCATCGTGCGGGTCTCGCCCTTCGGCGAGACGACCTGGCCCGTGCCGTCCTGCACCTTGACGATGGCCGTGCCGCCGGTGACGCGCCAGGCGCCGCCGAGCTCGGCCGTGCCCCAGCCCGTGGCGACCGTGCGGCCGAACGCGTCCTGCGCGAGCACGTTCGACGCGGGCGCCTGGACGGTCACCGGCGAGGTGGTCGTCGTGGCGAGCCCCTTGTCGTCCGTGACCGTGAGGGACACCGCGAAGGTGCCGGCAGCCTGGTAGGCGTGGGTCGTGGTGCGGCCCTTGCCCGTGGTCCCGTCGCCGAAGGCCCAGGACCAGGACGCCACGGTGCCGTCGGGGTCGGTCGACGCGGAGGCGTCGAGCGAGGCGACGAGGTTCGCCGCGGTGCTCGTGAACCGGGCGACGGGCGCCTGGTTCACGGGCGGTGCGGTGACCGTGACGCTCGCGGTCGTGCGACCGGTCGCGCCCTTGTCGTCCGTCACCGTGAGCGCGACCTGGTACGTGCCGGCCTTCGCGTAGGGGTGGGCGATGGACGGGCCGGTGCCGGTCGTCCCGTCGCCGAACTCCCACGCGTAGGACGCGACGGTGCCGTCCGGGTCGCTGGATGCGCGGCCGTCGAGGTTCGCGACCAGGTCGGTCGTGGTCGACGCGATGACCGCCGTGGGCTCCCGGTTGACCGGGGGCGCCACCACCGTCACCTGCGTGGACGCGGTGCCCGTGAGGCCCTTGTCGTCCGTGACCGTCAGCGCCTCCGTGTAGGTGCCGCCCGCGGCGTAGGCGTGCGTCGGCGTCGGGCCGGTGCCCGTGCTGCCGTCGCCGAAGTCCCACGCGTAGGAGGCGACCTGGCCGTCGGCGTCCGTGGAGGCGGATCCGTCGAGCTTCGCGGTGAGGTCGGTCGCGGTCGCGGTGACCACGGCCGTCGGCGCGATGTTGACGGGAGCCGCCTTAACCGTGACGTCCTGCTGCGTGCGGTTCGTCGCGCCGCGGTCGTCCGTCACCGTGAGCGTCACCGGGTAGGTGCCGGCCGCGGCGTACGTGTGCGACTGCTGCGCGCCGGACGCCTGGACGCCGTCGCCGAAGTCCCAGGCGTAGCCCGTGATCGTGCCGTCGGCGTCGGTGGATCCGCTGCCGTCGAACGCGACCGTCAGGAAGTCGGCGGTCGGCGTGAACGCGGCCTTCGGGGCCTGGTTCGGCACGCGGCCGCTGGTCCCGAGGGAGAAGTGCGTCTCCACGGCGGTGGGCGTGAGCACGGTCGGGTACACCGCGACCTCGTCCATCCGGCCCTCGAAGGTGCCGCTGGAGGAGCCCCACGTGTTGTCGCCGCCGATGCGCCAGTAGCCGTCGTAGCCCTGCGCCTGCGTCTGGCCGTTCTGGCCGACGAGGTCGCCGTCCACGTAGAGCTTCAGCCCGTCGGATCCCTGCGACGCCACCACGTGGTGCCACTGGCCGTCGTTGTAGGCGCGCTCGGATCCCGCCAGGTTGGTCTGGCCGGTCCACGTGCCGAACTGCAGGCGTCCGTCGTCCTGCATGTAGACGTGGCGGTCGTAGCTGCCGGAGAAGGCGAACGGATCGGCGTTGTCGCCGAAGCCGATCAGCTTGCCGCCGCGCGTGGTGGTCGTCTGGAATCACATCTCGAGCGAGTACGTGGTCGGGTTGGAGATCCGCTGCTGGCTCACCGCGATGCTGTCGGAGAACGCCGCCGCCTGGCCGACCGGGCCCGAGAGGGCGCCCGCCTGGCCGAAGCGCACGTTGCGTCCGACGTTCGCGCCGACCTCGTTCTGCCCGGCGTCCTTGAGCGTCGTCGAGCCGTCGGCGTCGTCGAGGCGCCAGTAGGAGGACGGGTCGGCCGCGTACACGGCCTTGCCGTACGCGTCCGAGGGCGCGGGCG
This sequence comes from Clavibacter sp., assembly GCF_014802555.1. NCBI lineage: Bacteria > Bacillati > Actinomycetota > Actinomycetes > Micrococcales > Microbacteriaceae > Clavibacter > Clavibacter sp. The sequence continues at coordinate 3,400 of NZ_JAAVCB010000134.1, forward strand.
GGATGGGCGAGGTGCGGCCGGACGCGACCAGGTGGTCGACGACGTCGGCGCGCGTGAGGGCGGTCGGGTAGATGGACACCTGGGCGATGTCGCCGGCGAGGTAGTAGCTCCGGGGCTGGTTGGGCCAGCCGCCGAGGTTGTCGCCGCCGACGCGCCAGTAGCCCGTGTAGTCCTGGCCCTGCGTCGTGTCCGCGCGCTGCCCGGCGAGCTTGCCGTCGACGAACAGCTTCATGCCGTCGCCGCTCATGGTGGCGACGATCTGGTGCCACTTCCCGTCGTTGTACCCGGGCACCGAGCTGAGCGTCTGGGTCGCCCCCGTGTAGACGCCGAAGACGATCCGGCCGTCGTCGTCGAGGTACACCATGCGGTCGTAGTTGCCGGAAGTACCCGTGTTGCTGCCGCCGAAGCCGACGACCTTGCCGCCCGAGGTCGAGGTGGTCTTGACCCACGACTCCACGCTGAAGGTGTTCGGAGCCTGCACCGGCTGGGGCGTGACCGCGAAGGACCCGTCCTGGCCGGAGAAGGTGGTGGCGGTGGATCCGTCGATCGGGCCCGCGGCGCCGCGCGTGGCGGCGTCGACCCGGAGGTCCTCGAACGCGACGTGGTCGAGGCCGGCGGTGCCGTCCTTCTCGTCGAGCGGGTAGTACGCGGTCGCGCCGTCGTCCTTCACGCTCGTGGCGTACGCGTCGCTGCCGGACTGGTCGGTGATGGTGACGGGCGATGCGCCGTTGCGGTCGGTGGAGTTCCCGGCCGAGTCGGTGACGACGACCTTGTAGGTGTGCGAGCTGCCGGGCGCGAGGCCCGTGTCGATGAAGCCCATCGACGGCCGGTTCCAGAAGGTCGAGTCCTGCGTGACCTGGTAGACGGGCGTCGCGGTCTTGCCGTCGCGGATCACCTTGTAGGTGAGGCGCGTGTTGTCGCGGTCGAAGGTGGCCTGCCAGGAGACGCGGGCCTCGCCCTTCGTGTACGAGATCGACTTCGGGACGAGCTGGTCGTTGCCGTTCGGGCCGACCTTGTTCGGGGCGTCATTGGCCATGGCGTAGCGGACGAGGCCCTGCTGCGCGGTGGTGTTCACGAACGGGAACTCGCCGCCGACGACGATGTAGTCCTCGTTGCCGTTGACGCTCCACGCCGCCTGGCCCTGGCCCGTGAAGGATCCCGTGACGTACTTCGGGAACCAGTTGAGGAGCGATGGGGACGGCGTGCCGGCCCAGTTCGCGTAGCCGTACGGGTCGGCCGTGGCGGTGCCGGTCGCGGTCTTCGAGAACGCGAGGCTGTGCTGGAAGGTCCACGGATCCGTCTGCGGGAAGCCGCCGATGTTGCCGCAGTAGTGCGGGTGGCCCGCGACGTACGCGACCTTGCTGGTGGCGAAGACCGAGTAGGTGTCGCCGTGGCAGTCTTCGACCCAGTTCACGACGCCCGTGTTCGGGTCGGCCGAGAAGGCACCCTCGAGGTTGCCGCCGGCGCCGAACGTGTAGCCGGAGCCGTAGACCCGGTCGTCGGACGCGTACAGGCTCGTGATCGACGACTCGGCGCCGGCGTTCTTGACCTGCTGGTTCGCGGCCCACGGGAGCGAGGCGCCCGAGGCGGGATCCACCGCGCCGAGCCCGTAGGTCGGGGTGCCGCTGAGCTGCGTGAAGCGGCCGCCGCCGATGAGCTTGGACGCGTCCTTCGTGAGGGTGAGCGCGTCCACGACGGTGTCCGCATCCGCGACGAAGGCCGCGTTCTGGCCGTTCGCCGCGGACACCGCGGCGAGGTACTTCCGAGCGGCGCCGTTGACGCTCTGGAAGGTGCCGCCGAGGTACACGGTGTCGTTCGAGGCGCTCACCGTGCGGGTCTGGCTGCCCATGATCGGGCGGAAGGTCGGGATGATCTTGCCGGTCGCGGTGCTGAAGGCCGCGGCGCGGTAGTAGCCCTGGCCGTCGATGTCGGTGAAGTCGCCGACCACGTAGATCCGGGATCCGTCGGGCGACGCGGTGACCTGGAGCGCCTGCGCGTTGAGCTTCGGCGCGAAGGACGTGATGAGCGCGCCCGTGCGGATGTCGTACGCGAGGAGGTTGCTGCGCGGCGTGAGGTTCGTCCCGGCGGCGGCGCCCGCGGGGCGCGCGTTCTGGAACTTGCCGGCCACGTAGACCGTGTTGCCGACGACGACCTGCGACCAGGCGACGCCGTCGATCTGGGTCGTGGGCAGCGGGTCGGCGGTGACCGTGACGGGCGTCTTCGGGTCGGTCGGGTCGACCGGCGCGGAGTCCGCCATCGCGGGCTGCGCGATCACGACCGCGGACAGGATGACCGCGGCGGCCGCGGTCATGGCGGCCAGGCGACGTCCCGCGGAGGAGAGGATGCTCATTTCGTCCTTGCTTGGGGTGGGTGGTGCGGGTGAGGGAGGGTGCCGGGGGTCAGCGGTCGCTGGCCGGTCGGGGGCTGCCGACGCGCTTCGTGAGCGTGAGCATCGTGCCCACCGACCGCGCGATGCGCTGCCGGTAGAGCTCGGGTCCGTGCCGGTGCTCGGCGCGGAAGCGGTCCCGGGCGGCCCGGGCGCGGTATGCGTCCCAGTCCGCCGCAATGGACTGGAGGGCATCCGCGAGCGCGGCCGGGTCCGAGGGCGGCACCAGCTGCGCCGACTCGTATCCGCCCGCGGCCTCGCGGAGGCCGGAGGTGTCGCTGACCACCACGGGCCGGGCGGCCAGCAGCGCCTCGACGGCGGTGTTGCCGAACGGCTCGTCCACGCGGGAGGGCACGACGCACGCGTCGGCGGCGGCCACGAACGGCGTGACGTCGGCGTGGAAGCCGTGCAGCGTGACCCGGTCCTCGAGGTCGAGGACGCGGATCGTCGTGCGCAGCTGCTCCTCGTACGCCTCGTACCCGGGGAAGACGGCGCCCACGATGTCGAGGGTGGCGGGGACGCCGCGGTCCCGGAGCTCGACGATCGCGTCGACGGCGACGTCCACGCCCTTGCGGTCGGAGAGCCGGCCGACGTAGAGGACCCGGAGGCCCCCGTCGAGCGCCTCGCGCGCCGGCTGGACCCCGGCCGGGCCGGGCACGCCGTTGTAGACGACCTCGGCGCGGCGCGCGACCCGCGGAAGTGCGCGGCCGAGCACGTCGACGCTGTAGCGGCTGTTCGCGACGACGCTCGTGGCGAGCGCGAGCGGCAGGGCGAGCGCGGTGCCGACGGCGCGCGACGCGGATCCCTCCGCCTCGTGCACGTGGGCGAGCACCGGGCGGCCGGCGAGGCGGCCGATGAGGATCCACAGCGGGATGGTGACGGTGTTGACGTACACGGCGTCCGGGCGCGTGCGGCGCACGAGGCCGAGGCCCGCCGACAGGCCGCGGACGGACTGGCCGACGAGGGCCGCGAAGCCGCGCGGGCGCAGCATCGACTTGCGGAGGACGGGCGTGGGCGCGTGGTGCACGACCGCGCCGACACCGGTGAGGGCGTCGACGAGCGGGCCGCCGGACGGCAGGGTCACGACGGTGCGGGCGCCCGCGGCGACGAGGCCGGCGACGCTCTCGAGCAGCACGCGGTCGGATCCGTACAGCTCGGCGCTCGGGTGCGCGACGAGGATCGTGCGTCCGCGGAGGTCGGCGCCGTCGGCGTCGGCCCGCGCGAGCGCATGCTCGACGCCGGCGAACGCGGTCACGCGGGCACCCGAGCGGATCCGGCGGCGGAGGCGGACGACGTCGCGGCCTCGGCGCGGCGCGCGTCGAGCGCGCCCATGTCGCGGAACCACTTCACCGACGCGAGGGCGAGATGCCCGGCGTTGGCGACCATCATCAGCGCGTAGACCGCGAGGAACACCACCGGCGCACCGAGCAGCACGAACACGATGCAGAGGAAGCCGTAGTCGGTGGGGATCACGAGCAGCGAGCGCAGGAGGGTCGAGCGGCCGGCCTCGGGCGCGGTGGCGCCCGTGACGGCGTGCACGCGCTTGAGCTGGTCGTTGAGGATCATCGCGAAGAAGCTCGCGGCGGCCACGATCGCGTAGGCGATCGGCACGAGGAGCCACGCATCGGAGTCCGTGGCGGGCCAGCGGTACATCGACACGAGCACGGCGAGGTGCAGCGACGAGATCTTGATGCAGTCGACGACGTGGTCGAGCCACTCCCCCGAGAGCGAGCCGCCGCCGCGGAGGCGCGCGACCTGGCCGTCGGCCGAGTCGAACGCGTAGCCGACGGCGAGCAGCAGCCAGACGGCGATGCCGAGCCAGGCGGCGGGCTGCACGAGCGCGATCAGGGCGATCCCGGTGAACGTGAAGGCGGCGCTGATCGCGGTCACCTGGTTCGGGGTGAGCCCCGCGCGGAAGGCCCACGCGGCGAGCAGCCGACCGGCGGGCCGGTTGACGCGGATCGAGTACGCGGGCGCGCCGCGGGCCGCCTTCTTCTGCGCGGACGCGAGGCGGCGGACGACGTCGAGATACGACTCGGCGCGCGGATCTGCGGCGGCGGTCATCGGCTCTCCTCGAGGAGGAAGGACGTGCGGCTGGCGTCGCTCGCGCGCAGCTCCGGCTCCCAGCGGGTGGCCGAGCGGACGCCGCGGCTCATCCCGTGCGTCGAGTAGCCGCGCGTCATGCGGGCCGCGAGCTCCTCGTAGCCGTCGGCGATCGCGTCCCAGTCGTAGGTCTCCTCGGCGCGCTCCTGCAGGCGGCGGCCGATCGCGACGGCCTCGTCGGCCGCGGCCTCCGCGCCCTCGACGAGCGCGGCGACGCCGGCGGCGTCCGACCAGAAGCGGCCGTCCTCGCCGAGCACGTCGCGGTTGAAGACGTTGTCGTTGGCGAGCGTCGCGGTCGCGGCGCCCATGGCGCGCAGCAGCGACGGGTTGGTGCCGCCAACCGAGTGGCCGTGGATGTAGGTGAGCGCGTGGGCGTAGAGCTGGTCGAGCTGCTCCTGGTCCCACACCCCGCCGAGGCGCTGGATGCGCGGGTCGGCGGTGGCGACCCGCTCGATGCGGTCGGTGTACGCGGCGGAGTACGGCGCGGATCCGACGACGACGAGCGGCAGGGTCGCATCCGACGCGGTGTACCCGTCGACGATGACGTCGACATGGTTCTCCGGCTCGAAGCGCGCGACGACGAGGTGGTACTGGCCGGGCTCGAGGCCGAGCTCGGCGAGGCGGTCGCTGGCGGGGTCGCGGAGGATGTCGGCGCCGTAGGTGAGCAGCTCCGTTGGGATCCCGAACTCGTGGTCGTAGTAGTCGGCGATGCCCTGCGCGTCCGAGATGAGCGCGTCGGCGTCCTTCACGGCCATCTGCTCGGCGATGCGGTAGTACTTCTTGCCCATGCGGCCCCACTTGCCCCGCTTCCACTCGAGCCCGTCCACGTGCACGGCCGTGGCCGTGCCGCGGGAGCGGATGAGGGGGACGAACGGCGCGTTGGCGGCGTTGAACACGAAGGCCGCGTCCTGGCGCTTGCCGAGGGCCAGGTGGATCGCGGACAGCGCGGTGTGGCTGAGCGTCTCGATCGACTTGGTCTTGAGCGCGGGCAGGTGCACGAGCGTCATGCCGAGGTGGGTGCGCGGGCGCGCGCGGTTCGTGGAACGGCCAGCTGAACGGCAGTAGACGGTCACGTCGTGGCCGCGGGCGGCGAGGCGCTGCCCGATCTCCTCGATGGCGGTCTCGAATCCGCCGTACGCGGCGGGGACCCCCCGGGTCCCGACCATGGCGATGCGGAGTCGACGCGGTTCGATTGCAGACATCAGTAAGCCCCTACGGGTCGGGTGAGCACACGGAAGGTGCGCCACATGATCATCACGTCGCCGGTCAGGGACCAGTTCTCGACGTAGTACAGGTCGAGCCGGACGCTCTCGTCCCAGCTCAGGTCGCTCCGGCCGTTCACCTGCCACATGCCCGTGAGGCCGGGCTTGATGAACAGACGGCGGTGCACGTGGCTCTCGTAGCCCTGCACCTCGCGGCGCAGCGGCGGGCGCGGGCCCACCAGGCTCATGTCGCCGACGAGGATGTTCCACAGCTGCGGCAGCTCGTCGAGCGAGTAGCGGCGGAGCACGGTGCCCACGCGGGTCACGCGCGGGTCGCTCCGCATCTTGAACAGCGGGCCGGATCCCTCGTTCGCCTCCGCCAGCGCCTCGAGCTCGGCCTCGGCGGTGACCCGCATCGACCGGAACTTGAGCATGTGGAACTCCTGGCCGCTCTTGCCGACGCGCTCCTGGCGGAAGATGGCGCCGCCGGGGCTGTCGATGCGGACGACGCACGCGATGACGAGCATCACGGGCGAGAGCACGACGAGGGCGAGGCCGGCCACGGCGATGTCGAGGGCGCGCTTCATCACGTGCTTCCCGCCCTCGAACTGCGGGATCTCCACGTGGATGAGGGGCAGGCCCTCGACCGGGCGGAAGTGGATCCGCGGGCCGGCGACGTCGGTGAGGCGCGACGCGAGCACCAGCTCGATCGACGAGCCCTCGAGCTCCCAGCCGAGCGTGCGGACGGCGTTGCTGCCGGCCCGCGGCTGGCTGGCGACGATGACGGCGTCGGCGGCGGTGCGGGCGGCGGCCGCGGCGACGGAGCCGAGGTCGGAGACGACGGGGATCGTGCGCCCGGCGACCTCGAGGCCGGCGATGTGGTCGTCGATCGCGACGCCCACGACCGCGTAGCCCGATGCGGGGCGGAGCAGGATCTGCGCGGCCACGTCCTCGACGTCGGCCCGGGATCCCACGACCACGACCCGCGACAGGTGCGCGCCCTGGAGGCGGCGGCGGATCAGCCACTGGCGCCAGGTCCACCGGCTCACGAGGAGCGCGACGACGCCGAGCGGGAACGCGAGCACGACGTAGCCGCGGGCGATGTCGACCTTGAGCAGCAGGAAGCCGATCGCGAGCGCGCCGAACGTGATCGCGGACGCGTTGACGACCCGCTTGTACTCGGAGACGCCGACGCCCACGATGCGGGCGTCGCGGGTGCGGAACGCGCCGAGCACGGCGATCCACGCGGCCACGACGACGACGGAGACGACCCCGTAGTCGAGCTGCATCGAGCCGGCCTCGACGGCCGCGTCGCCCGTGCCGAAGCGCGTGAGCTGGGCGACGAGGACGGTGGCGACGATGATCGCCCAGTCGCTCGCCATGAGGCGGGTGCGGTAGTCGCGGGCCCAGCGGCGGCCCGAGGGGACGGCGGGGGCGACGGGCGCGACGGGCGCGACGCCGGATCCGATGATCGGGCGGTGCGCCGAGCGGCGCTCGGTGCGCAGGCGGGTGCGCTCGCCCCGGGTCGCGGGACGGTTCCTCGTGGTGCTCATCGCGTGCCGGGCAGCGCGTCGAGCGGTCGCGGGGTGTCGGAGGGGCGGGTGGGCGCGTTCGGGCGCGGACGGCGGGTACGGTCCTGCGCCGATGACGGGTTCATCGGGTGTGTGCCTGCGTTTCGGGTTACAGGTGGGTGATGCGGGGTGCGACGCGGTCCGGGAAGACCCCGTCAGGTCCACAGCTCGGGGATGGACGGGCTGGGTGGGCCTCGTCCGAGAGCGTCCATCGCGGGTACGACGGGTGAACGGCGGGTGGTGACGGTGGCAATGCTAAACGCACCCCGAGCCCCGTCGCCCCTCCCCCTTCGGGGGACGGTGTCCCCCGATCTCCGCCCGGACGCGCTCAGCCGGCCGATGCCCCGATGACGCGGGCGCCCGTCGCCACTCCGCGCAGCGCCGCGACGTCCGCGGGCACGGCGACGGCGACCGTGGCCTGCTGGGCTGCGACCTCGGCGGTGAGCCGCCAGCCGGATCCGAGCACCTTCCGGCCCACGACGTCGAGGCTCGTCCGGTCGTTGCCCGTCGCCTGCGCGAACGCCGCGACCGTGTCGTGGACGGCCGGGTCGCCGGGGCCGCGGGCCCACACGATCGCCCACCTCGGGCTCGAGGCGATGTCGCGCTGGTACGCGTTGCCCGCGGTCGTGATCCCCATCTGCGTGGCGGAACGCTCGTGCGAGTGGTCCTCCACGGCGAGCAGGGCGTTGCCGGTGCTGCCCTGCATCACGTTGTCGGCGACCTGGATGTCGGTGACGATCCACGTGACCGTGGGGTCCGGCAGCGGCTGCCGCGGGTCGTGGCCCGCCTCCCCCAGGTTCGCCGCGCGCCGGGTGCCCTGCGCGATGTCCACGTCCCGCCTGTTCGCGGAGAAGGTGTTCGCCCAGACCTGCGCGTGGCCGGAGTCGTCGATCCAGAGGCCCGCGGCGCCGTTGCCCGCCGCGACGTTGTCGACGAACGAGAGCTGCGCGGAGAGCTCGAACACGATGCCGTTGCCCGTGTTCGCCAGCACGTCGTTCCCCGCGACCGTCGCGTCGAACACCGACTCGTCGAACCAGAGGCCGTTGCCGGCGCTGCGGAGGAACGCGCTGTCGACCACGTCCACGTCGCGGCTGCGGGTGATCTTGACCCCGCCCGACACGGGGGCCCGATTGAAGCCCTCGGTGTTGTCGTCCGCGACCAGGAGCTGGGAGGCGCGGAGCCGGTCGGCGTAGTTGGCGTGGATCCCGAGCATGCCGTTGCGCGCCGAGGTCACCGCCCGCAGGGTCACGTCGGTCGCCTGGATGGAGAGGCCCGTGGTGGCGTTGTCGGTGATCGCGACGTCCGCGATGGTGACGTCCCGGCCGCTGACGACGAGCGCGCCCATGTCGGGGACGGACGGCGCGTACCGGCGGATGCCGATGCCGCGCACGGTGCTGCCGTCGCCGCGGACGGCCAGGGCGCTGACGCGGTCGCTGGCGCGCACGGTCTGGCCCGACGGATCCGACCCGATGTACAGGCGGTCGGCGGCGGTGTCGACGAAGAACGTGCCGGGGACCACCTGCCCGAGCGACGCGACCTGGCGCTGCGCCGCCTGGCCGATCCAGACCTGGTCGGGGTGCGCGGCCAACGGACGCGCCGGGTCGACGAACGCCCAGCCCTCCTTCGTGCCGTCCGGCGCGCCGCGCGTGTAGGTGGGGCTCGCGTCGAAGGTCACGTCCCAGCCGGAGGCGTAGCGGGTGGATCCGGACGCGGTCCACGAGGTCAGCGCGCGGCTCCCGTCGAGCCACACCGCCTCGCCCGGGTACGACTGCAGCGTGAGCGCCTTGCCGGCGGGCATCACCACGGTCTCGCGGTACGTGCCGGCGCGGACGACGATCGTGCGGCCGGACGGGGCCGCCTCGACGGCCCGGCGGATGCTCGCGTACGGGGACGCCTTCGTGCCGGCGCCGGTGTCGGATCCGGTCGGCGACACGTACACGCCGTCGGCGGGTGCCGGGTAGGTCGTGGTGCCCACGGCGGCGGCGCCCGATCCCGTGCCGGGCCGCGCGTCGCCGCGGGGCACGGTCTGCTCCGGATCCGACGGGGTCGGCGCGGGGGCGGTGGGGGTCGGGGTGGGGGTCGGGGTCGCGGTCGGCGTAGGGATCGCGGTCGGCGTGGGAGTCGCGGTCGGCGTCGCGGTCGGCGTCGGCGCGGGCGTCGACCCCGCCCGCGTCAGCGGCCGCACCGCCAGGTCGTCGAACGCGAGCGCCTGCGGGCGGGACGACGAGGAGAGGTACGACCAGACGCGGGTCGCGGATCCGGCGGTCAGCCGCGCGGCGCTCGCGTCCGTTGCGGCGGCCTGCCACGCGGGGACGGCCGTGCCCACCCGCCAGGCGCGCGCGTCGACGGCCACCGGCGAGGATCCCGAGACGCGCGACTGCACGCTCAGCACCTGCCCCGGCACGAGTCCGCGCGCCACCACGACCTCCGCGGCGAGCGTGGTCTGCGCGGCCGTGGATCCGTTCACCCGCACGACCGACAGCCGCGCGTCCCCCGCCGGGTCGACGCGCACGCTCGTCTGGTAGTACGACGAGCCCGCCGCCCGCTGCTGGAGGCCCGCGTAGACGCCGCTGCCCACGGCCGGGATCCGCGGCAGCATCACGCGCATCGTGGCCTCGGCGTCGGCGGGGACGGTGCCCGGCAGCGTCGCGGTGAGCGACGTCCCCGCCTTCGGCAGGTCGACGACGCCCTGCGTGCCGTTGACGCGGAAGGCCGCGGGCACGTCGTAGGCGTACGCCGCGGATCCGGGGGCCGTCCCCCAGCCGCCGGTCGCGCTGCGGGTGAAAGCGTCCGAGTGGACGGCGGCGCCGGCGACGAGGTCCTGGCCGGTCGCGGCGGACGCGGGATCCGCGGCGACGAGCGCGGCGGGCAGGACGAGCCCGGCGGCGACCGCGAGCGCGATCGCGTGCCGGGAGCGGTGGGAGCGTGAGGAGCGGGGCGTGCCGTTCATGGGACGGTCCTTGCCTGTGCGCAGCGGCGGATGGCGGTGGGTGCCCGTCCGGGGACGGGCTGGTGGTGTCGTCCCAGGCTCCGTCGCGCCCGCCCTCCGGTCGCGCCGCCGGGGCCAGTAGTCGTACCCATCCCGCCGCCCGGCGCACTGGTTCCCGCCCTGACGGCGACGCCCCGACCACCTGCGCCCCCACCGGGGGCGCTGCGGGGCGCGGGGACGATCGCACCGGGGGCGCTGGGACCACACCGCCTCGGGGCACGGGGACGACCGCCCGGGCACGGGACGACTTCCCCGGGCACGACAGGACGGGCCGACCCCGAGGGGTCGGCCCGTCCTGTCGTGCGTGCGGGGATCAGCCCACGTCGGCCCCGAGCTCGCGCGCGCCGGTCAGCCAGCCGATGAGGCCCGCGACCGTGCCCAGCAGCGGCACGGCTACCTGCGTCTCGACGCGGCGCACCTCGTCGGTGAGCCGGAAGCCCGAGCCCACGACCGGGCGCCCGTCGATCGCGAGCGACGAGCGGTCGTTGCCGGTCGCGGCGCTGAACGCCTGCACCGATCCGTACACGGCCGGGTCCCCGGCACCGCGGGACCAGATCACGGCCCAGCCGGGGCGGTTCGCGGCGTCGCGCTGGTAGACGTTGCCGGAGGTCGTGATGCCCATCTGGCCGGCCGAGCGCTGGTGCGAGTGGTCCTCCACCGCCAGCAGCGCGTTGCCGGTGGATCCCTGCATCACGTTGTTCGCGATGTCGACGTCGGTCACCACCCACGTCACGGTGGGGTCCGGCAGCTTCTGACGGGGATCGTGGCCGGCCGTCGAGAGGTCCGACGCGCGCCGCGTGCCCTGCGAGATGTCGATGTTGCGGTCGTTCGCGACGAACGTGTTGTTCCAGATGTCCACGTGGCCGGTGTCGTCGATCCAGACGCCCTCCTCGCCGTTGCGGGCCACCACGTTGTCCACGATCGCGATGGTCGCCGAGAGCTCGAAGGCGACGCCGGATCCCGAGTTGTCCATCACGTCGTTGCCCGAGACGACGGCGTCGTAGACGGACTCGTCGAACCACAGGCCGTTGCCGACGTTGCGGAGGATCGCGCTGTCCTTCACGTCCACGTCGCGGCTGCGCGTGATCTTGAAGCCGCCGGACACGGGCGCCCGGTTGAAGCGCTCGGTGTCGTTGTCGGCCACCAGCAGGCGCGAGGCGCGCAGCCCGTCGGCGTAGTTCGCGTGCATCCCGAGCATGCCGTTGCGGGCCACGGTGAGCGCGGTCGCCTTCGCCCCGGTCGCCGTGATGGAGATGCCCGTGGTGGCGTTGTCGGTGATCACGAGGTTCTCGACCGTGACGTTCCGGGCCTGCACGACGACCGCGCCGAGGTCCGGCACCGAGGGCGCGTACCGGCGGATCCCGATGCCGCGCACCGTGCTGCCGTCGCCGCGGACGCTGAGTGCCTGCACGAGGTCGCTCGAGCGCACCGGCTGGCTGCCCGGGTCGGATCCGATGTAGAGGCGGTCGGCCGCGGTGTCGACGAAGAACGTGCCGGCGACGACCCGGTCGCGCGAGGCGACCTGCTTCTGCGCCGTCTGCCCGATCCAGACCTGGTCGGGGTGCGCGGCCATCGGGTACGCCGGGTCGACGAAGCGCCACCCGGTCGCGGTGCCGTCGGGCTTGCCGCGCGTGTAGGTGGGGCTGGCGTCGAAGGCGACGTCCCAGCCGCTCGCGTAGCGGGTGGATCCCGAGGCCGTCCAGGAGGACACCTGGCGGCTGCCGTCGAGCCACACCCTCTCGCCCGGGTACGACTGCAGCGTGAGGGCCTTGCCCTGCGGCATCACGACCGACTCGTGGTACGTGCCGGCACGGACGACGATCGTGCGCCCGGCGGGGGCGGCGTCGACGGCCTTCTGGATGGTGGCGTACGGCGACGACTTCGACCCGGATCCGCCGTTCGAGCCGGTCGGCGCGACGTAGACCGCATCCGACGGCACGCCGTAGGAGGTGGATCCGACGGGCGCGGAGCCCGCGCCCGTGCGCGCGTCGCCGAGGGAGACGCCCTGCTCGGCGTCGGACGAGCCGGATCCGGTGCCGGGCGCGGGCGCGGGAGCCGGCGTCGTCGGGGCAGGCGTGGGCGTCGGCGCGGGTGCCGCGACCGGTGCTGTGAGCGGCCGGACCGCCACGTCGTCGAACGCGACGGACTGCGGCCCGGACGACTTCGAGAGGTACGACCACAGGCGCGTGCCCGTCCCCGCGACGAGGCGCGAGGCGCTCGTGTCCACGGCGGCGGCCTGCCAGCCGGGAACGGCCTGGCCGTCCACCCACGCGCGGGCGTCGATCGCGACGGCGGCGGAACCCGAGACGCGCGACTGGATGACCACGACGCGGCCGGGCACGACGCCCCGCGCCACGACGGTGTCGCCGACCACGGTGGCCTGCCCCGCGGTGGATCCGTTGACGCGCACGACCGAGAGCCGCGCGTCGCCCGCGCTGTCGACCCGCACGCTCGACTGGTAGTACGAGGAGCCCGTCACGCGCTGCTGGAGCCCGGCGTAGACGCCGTTGCCCTGCGCGGGGACGCGGGGGATCAGCACGCGGACGGTCGTCTCGCTGTCGACGGGAGCGGCCACGGGGACGGCGGCCGACGCGGCGGTGCCGGCCCGGGCGAGGTCGATGACGCCCTGCGTGCCGTTGGCGCGGAACGCCGAGACGCCGTCGTAGGAGTACGCCCCGGTGCCGGCGGCGGTGCCCCATCCCCCGGTCGCGCTGCGGGTGAAGGAGTCGGTGAACACGGGGGTCCCCGCGGTGAGGTCCTGGCCGGTCGCGGCGCTCGCGGCCTGCGGGGCGACGAGGACGGCCGGGACGGCCAGCCCGACGACCACGGCGAGCGCGACCAGGTGGCGGGCGGGGCGGGGGCGGGTCGCGGCGGCGGCGTGCCGGTCCGTCCCGGTGCGGGCGGGGGTCGATCCGTCGGGTGTCCGGGTCGATCCGGTGGGTGGGGTGCGGTGGCGCATGCGGGCGGGTCCTCGCTCGGATCGGCCGGTCAGACAGGCCGATGAAAACCCACCAGACAGGTGGGGTTGGTCGAATGTAGCTCAGCAACAGGCTGTTGTGCCCCCCGAACGGAGGTCATGGCCGCGGCGACGGGGGCGTGCCCCCTGGATCACCGGGATGCCCCCCTTTCGGGTATCCCGCTTCCGCGGCCGGCCGGGTCGCCCGTAAGATCGCCGGAGGTCCACCCGCTCCCCGTCGCCCCCCACCCAGGGCGGCCGACGTACCCGCGTCGTCGAGAGCAGGAGGCCCCCGCCCGGCGTACCCGCACCGGGCTGCACCCGATCCCGCATCCGCGCGTACCCGCGCCCGGACCGCGGACGACCCGAGACACGTGTGCCATGACCCGAATCGGCTACGCCGCCGGTGCCTTCGACCTCTTCCACGTCGGACACCTCAACATCCTCAAGCACGCCAAGAGCCGGTGCGACTTCCTCATCGCGGGCGTCGTCTCCGACGAGATGCTCGAGCGCAACAAGGGCATCACGCCGGTGGTGCCGCTCGCCGAGCGCCTCGAGATCGTGAGCCACATCAGCTACGTCGACCAGGCCCGCGCGGAGACCCTGCCGGACAAGCTCGACACCTGGCGCGAGGTGGGCTTCGACGTCTTCTTCAAGGGCGACGACTGGCGCGGCACCCCGAAGGGCGAGCGCCTGGAGGCCGAGTTCGCGGCCGTCGGCGTGGAGGTCGTGTACTTCCCGTACACGATGCACACCTCCAGCACCCGGCTGCGGCGCGCGCTCGACATCCTGAGCGGCGTCGGCGCGCCCGCGGCGGCCCCCGCGGCGACGCTCGCGCAGCCGGCGTCGCACGCCCTGTCGACGCTCGTCAGCCGCTAGGCCGGACCCGGCGGCGGAGCCGGACCCGGCGGCGGATCCGCGCTCCGCCCGGTTCGGCGCTCCGCCCGGTCAGCTCGTGGGCGCCAGCCGGTCCGCCGCGCGCTCGGTCGCCTCGATCAGCGCGTCGAGGATCCCCGGCTCGTCGAACGCGTGCCCCGCGTCCGGCACCATCGTGAAGCGCGCCTCGGGCAGGGCCAGGTGCAGGTCCCACGCGGTCGCGGCCGGCGTGCACATGTCGTATCGGCCCTGCACGATCTCGGTCGGGATGCCGCGGAGCAGGTGCGCGTCGCGGATCAGCTGCCCGTCCTCCATCCACCCGCCGTGCATGAAGTAGTGGTTCTCGATGCGCGCGAACGCGAGCGCGTACGTCGGCTCCGCGAAGCGCGCGACCACGTCGGGCTTCGGCAGCAGCGTGATGCCCGACGCCTCCCACGTGCTCCACGCGACCGCCGCGGGCCCGTGCACCGCGGGGTCGGGATCCGCGAGCAGCGCCGCGTACGCCGCGATGATCCCGCCGCGCTCCACCCCGGGCACGGGCGCCGTGAACGCCTCCCAACCGTCGGGGTAGACCATGCCGGCGGGCCCCTCGTAGAACCAGTCGAGCTCGGTCGCCCGCAGCGTGAAGATGCCGCGGAGGATGAGGCCGGTCACGCGGGCCGGGTGCGTCTCCGCGTAGGCGAGCGCGAGGGTCGAGCCCCAGGATCCGCCGAACACGAGCCACCGCTCCACTCCCAGGTGCTCGCGCAGCCGCTCGATGTCGGCCACGAGGTGCCACGTGGTGTTGACGGACAGGTCTGCCTCGGGGGTGGACACGTGCGGCGTGCTCCGGCCGCAGCCGCGCTGGTCGACGAGCACGATGCGGTACCTCGCCGGGTCGAAGAGGCGCCGGTGCGTCGGGCTCGTGCCGCCGCCCGGCCCGCCGTGCAGGAAGACGACGGGGATCCCGTCGGGATTGCCCGAGACCTCCCAATGGAGGAGCTGCCCGTCCCCCACGTCGAGCAAGCCGGTGTCGTGCGGGTCGATCTCGGGGAAGAGGCTCTGCATGCGACGAGCCTACGGGCGGCGGTGCCCCCGATCCGGGGCGGAGCTGGGCGGGCCGCCGGGCGCCGCGTAGCCTTCCACACATCGCCCCATCGCCGCCCGGAGACGAGGACCCATTGCCCGCCCTTCCCGTGAGGCGCTCGACGACGCGCACCGCCGCGCGGACGACCGGGCGAGCCGTGATGCCGCTCGCCTCGATCGCGGCCCTCGCCGTGGCGCGCCCCACCCTCCGGCTCCATCTCGCGCTCTACATGCGCGACATGGAGGCGGCGATCTTCCCGCCGCACGACGACGTGTCCTCGATCCCGGGTCCGGATCCGGAGCGCGTGCTCTTCCTGGGCGACATCGGCGTGGCCGGCTACGGCGTGCTCCTCGCCGGCATGGCCATGCCCGCGCAGGTCGCCGCCCGGCGCTCCACGCGCACGGGGCGCGGCGTCGAGTGGGAGACCGTGGCGGCCTACGACATGACCGCCCGCAAGGCCGCCGCCCTGATGACCGGCCGCTCGGGTCCGCTCGACCTCGCGATCGTCGCGCTCGGGATCCCGGACGTGCTCGTCGCCACGTCCCCCGCGGAGTGGACGGACCGGATCCAGGCCATCGTCGGCTGCGTCCGCGAACAGGCCAGCGACGCGTGCCGGATCGTGCTGATGGGCATCCCGCCCATGGACCGGTTCCAGCCGATCCCCATGCTCGGACGGAACCTGCTGCTCGCCCAGGTCACCCGGCTGAACCGCGCCACCAGCCGGCTCGACGACCCGGCGCACGGCATCGTCTACGCGCCCCACCCCGACATCTCCGGCACGCGCCTGCACGTCCGCGACCGCTTCTCCTACCGCGTCATGCACGCGCACTGGGCGGAGGCGATCATGCCGTACCTGGGCGATCCGCGGCCCGTGGCCGACTGACGGGGACGCGGGCTGGGCTTGTCCGGTGAAGAGCCAGACCACGCGAGTATGACCGGTTATACTCGCATACATGAAGACCGCCATCTCCGTCCCCGACACCGACTTCGAGAGATTCGATCGTGTCGCGAAGCGCTTCGGGATGACCCGCTCCGAGTTCTACCGTGTCGCAGCGCAGAAGCTCGCCGATGAGCTGGAGGGAGCCGACAAGGCGGAGCTGACGCGTCTCGCGGACGCCGCCATCGCCGAGGTCGGACAGCCCACCGCGGGCGAGGACTTCCTGCGCGAGTCGGAGCGCATCGCGCGGACCGGTTCGGAGTGGTGATCCGCCGAGGGGACGTCGTCTGGGTCGGCTTCGATGCTCCCCGAGGGTCGGAGCCGGCGAAGATCCGGCCGTCCCTGGTCATCCAGGACGACTGGATCAACGAGAGCGGCATCGCCACGATCGTGATCATCCCGTTCACCTCGCAGGTGCGCCTCCAAGTCTTCCCGGGGAACGTGTTCATCCCGGCAGCGGCGTCGGGGCTGGACAAGGACTCGGTGGCGGTGGTCCCCCAGATCGGGCCGGTCAGTCGTGAGCTCATCGAGCCCCACCCCGTGGGGCACCTCCCCGGCTACCTCATGGCGGAGGTGTCGGCCGCCGTGCGGCTCCTCCTCGCCGTCTGACGTCCGCCCGCCGCGTACGGTCATCCCATGACCGACTCCCCCGCATCCCCCGCACTCGCCGACATCCCCTGGAACCGGGGCGCATGGACGACGGAACCGGAGGCCGTGCGCATCCACGACGGCGGCATGGACGTGACCGCCCGCGAGGGCAGCGACGCCTGGCGAACGACCTCGTACGGCTTCGTGCACGACACCGAGCACGCGCTCCTCGCGCCCCTGGATCCGGGCGCCGCGGTCGAGGTGGCGTTCACGCTGGACCTCCGCGAGCAGTTCGACCAGGCCGGTGTCTTCGTGCGGGTCGACGCGGAGACGTGGATCAAGGCGGGCATCGAGCGCAGCGACGGCGAGGACGGCCTCGGCGCGGTCGTCACGCGCGGCGTCTCCGACTGGTCGCTCGCCCCGGTGCCGGGCTGGTCGGGCCGGCTCGTGACGATCCGCGCGAGCCGCATGGGCGACGCCCTCACGGTGCGCGCCCGGGTGGACTGCGAGCCGTGGCGGCTCGTGCGCGTCGCGCCGCTGGATCCCGACGCCCGGGTGACCGCCGGCCCCTTCTGCTGCGCACCCACCCGCGCGGGCTTCACGGCCCGCTTCGCGTCGTGGCGCACGGGCCAGGCGGATGCGGCGCTGCACGCGTAGCGCGGCACCTCCGCCTCTCGAGGCCATCCCGCCTGGCGCGCGGCATCCCGCGCGCGAATACCGCATCCTCCGCACGCGGTCACGTCCGCAATGATGAGGACCGCATTCCGCTTGCCTTCTCCCTCAGTCGCTGGATACCTTCGAGAAAGACATTCGGGGGGAAATTGGTCAAGGAATTGGAATCATTCGACGCGCCCGACGGGCTGGGGCCGGACGACATCGTCGATCCGCGCACCGGCGCGACGCGCAGGCAGATAGTCACCGCAGCGCTGTTCATGGTCGCGCTTTTCGGCGTGGAGGTGCTGCAACCCGTTGCGGCCGCGAATGCCGAGAATGCATGGAACCACCCGTTCAGCACACGCGTCCGCCCGATCTCAGGTTATGGGTACCGCATCCACCCCATCACGGGAGTGCGGACGCTCCACCGCGGGATCGACTTCGCGCCGGCCGCGGGGACCAGCATCTTCGCCATCGGCGTGGGGACCGTCGAGCGGATCGACTACAGCAGCGGACCCGGCACCTTCGGGCACAGCATCACCATCCGACACCCGGACAGCGACGGCTCCAACTGGCGCTCCCTATATGCGCACATGTCGTCACGGTCGCCGTTGTCCGTCGGCCAGCAGGTCGACGGGGGCACCTTCGTGGGCGCGGTCGGATCATCGGGAGATGTCACAGGACCGCATCTCCACATCGAGATCCGTCAGAACAACACGGCGATCGATCCCGCATCACGCATCAATGACGCACCATTAGCAGGAGGAAGCATGGCAATCTCGCAGGCAGACGCGAATCTCATCTCGCAGACCATCAGGGGCGCCGAGTGGTACACAGGGAATCCGTCGAACGGCGGTGAGACGAAGAGCGTCGAGGGGATCTACCAGGGCCTCCTCCAGACCATCATCGGATACGGGTCCCGGACCGAGAACATCGAGAAGATGGTCGCCGGTCTCGGCACGCGCCTGGCGCAGGACGCCACGTTCATCAACGCCGTCGCCACCGCCACCGCGGCGAAGGTCAAGGTCAAGGCCTGATCCGACCGCGACACCACGATGCCCGGGCCACCTCCGTGAGGTGACCCGGGCATCTGCGCGTCCGTGGGACGGGATGACCGCGCTACCCCTTCTTCTTCTCGCTCTTCTCCATGCGCGGCGCCGAGCCGTCGGCGATCCGGGCGTCGCGGTACGCGCGCGCCTCGTCCTGGCGGTCCTTCTCCTCGCCCGACGCCACGGCCGCGCGGACGTGCGCCGGCGTGTAGCCGAACGCGTCCACGAGGTCCTGCGCGTGCGGGCGGAGGCGGGCGACGAGCCGGTCGACGTAGGCCGTGACGGCCCGAGCGCGCGCGGAGCTGATGCGACCGTGGATCAGGAACCAGGCCAGGTCCTCCTCGATGAGGCGGAGGCCGAAGAGGTCGCGGGTCCAGGTGAGGATCCTGCGGGTGCCGTCGTCCATGGCGCGGCCGGTCTCCGACGCGGGATCCAGCGCCTCGGTGAACGCCTCCCACTGCAGCAGCTGCGCATGCGCGCGGGCCGCCTCGATGAGCGCGTCCTGGTGCCGGTTGACGAGCGCGGCGGCCTCGGCCGGCGGCATCTTGCGGGTGGCGCGGAGCGCGGTCGCGATCTCGCCGACCATGGTCTCGACGCGGCCCGTCAGCAGCGCGCGCTGCGTGTCCGGCTCGCGCAGCTGGCCGACGGAGCGGGCGGTGGATCCGCGGTCCGCGAGCGCCTGCCCGAGCGTGCGCAGACCGGTCGAGCGCAGCGTGCGATCCGCGGCCTGCTCGACGGCGTAGCGCGCCAGCACCCCGAAGTCGGCCTTCGCGAAGCGCTTGTTCACGTCGGTGAGCAGGCGCTTCGCGACCAGCTGGAGGAGCACGGTGTTGTCGCCCTCGAAGGTCGCGTAGACGTCGAGGTCGGCGCGGAGCCCGACGAGCCGGTTCTCCGCGAGGAAGCCCTGGCCGCCGCACGCCTCGCGCGCCTCCTGGATCGTGTCGAGCGCGTGCCAGGTGCTCAGCGGCTTGAACGCGGCGGCGAGCGTCTCGAGGTCCTGCCGGTCCGCGTCCGTGTCGGTCGCGCCGGAGAACACGGAGTCGAACTGGGTGAGGAGCTTCTCGTGCGCGAACGACGCGGCGTACGTGGTCGCGATGCGCGGGATCAGCCGGCGCTGGTGCCGCTGGTAGTCGAGCAGCACCTCCTCGTCGGTGCCGCCCGCGACGAACTGGCGGCGCTGGTTGCCGTAGGTGACGGCGATCTGCAGCGCGATCTTGGCGGCGCTGGTCGCGGCGCCGTCGAGCGACACGCGACCCTGCACGAGTGTGCCGAGCATCGTGAAGAAGCGGCGGCCGGGGCTCGAGATCTCCGACGTGTACGTGCCGTCCTCGGCCACGTCGCCGTAGCGGTTGAGGAGGTTCGCGCGCGGCACGCGCACGTGGTCGAAGTGGAGGCGGCCGTTGTCGATCCCGTTGAGGCCGCCCTTGAGGCCGTCGTCCTCGCCGCCGACGCCGGGCAGGAACGCGCCGGTCTCGTCGCGGAGCGGCACGAAGAAGCAGTGCACGCCGTGGTTCACGCCCTGGGTGACGAGCTGCGCAAACACGGTCGCGGCGCGGCCGTCGATGGCGCCGTTGCCGATGTAGTCCTTCCACGCCGCGCGGAACGGGGTGTGCAGGTCGAACTCGCCGGTCTCGGGGTCGTAGGTCGCGGTCGTGCCGATGCTGGCGACGTCGGATCCGTGGCCCGTCTCGGTCATTGCGAACGCGCCCGGCGTCTCGAGCGTCATGATCCCCGGGAGCAGCTCGCGGTGGTGGCGCTCGGTGCCCAGGTGCATCACGGCGGAGCCGAACAGTCCCCACTGCACGCCGGCCTTGATCTGGAGGGACGGATCCGCGGCCACGAGCTCCTCGAAGCCCGCGATGTTGCCGCCGTGGTCCTCGAGCCCGCCGACGGACACGGGGTAGGCGCGGTGCACGCCGCCGTGCTCGACCAGGATCTTCAGCTGCTCGCTCACGCGCGCCCGGTGCTGGTGCATGTCGAGGCCCTCCATGCGGTGCAGCTCGGGGCGGCTTGTCAGCTCGCGGGACGAGCGGCGGACGTCGGCCCAGCGCCCGAGGAGCACGCGGCCGAGGCCCTCGACGTCGACGCGGGGGCCGGTGTCCACCCCCGCGTCGCCGTCGGTGCGGTCGAGCTCGCGGGCGACCTCGGCGTCCACGGCGCCGGCGACCGGGACGCCCGCCTCGCGGAGCGCGCCCTCGTGGGGAGAGCCCTCGGGGGCTGCGCTGCCGTCCTGCGGTGCCGCGGCGGGGCCTCGTCCCCTCGTGCCGCGGGTGGTGCGTCCTCGTGCCGCCGTGTCGACCATGGATCCTCCGTGCCGTCGTCTGCGCCGGCGTCCCCGCCGGCACCGGCCACGCTATGCACGGATCCTCCACCTGCCGAAAAACACGTCGCGGGCCTCCAACGCGCTCCCGCGGCAGGCGGTCGCGGGTTGTGGGAACCCTCAGCGGCGGGGCGGCCCTGCGGCTAGCGGAGCACGCGCCGAGCCCGGACGCGCGGCCAGCGCGGCGGGCGCCCGGCGGATCCCGGCGTCAGGCGCGGGCGCCGCGCGCGCTCACCCGCTGGGGCACGCCCCACGGGTTCGCGGTGCGCAGGGGTTCGGGCAGCAGCGCGTCCGGGACGCCCTGGAACGCGACGCCGCGGAGCAGACGGTCGAGCGACGCGGTGCCGACGCTCGTGCCGCGGTCGAGCGTGGTGGCGGGCCAGGGTCCGCCGTGCTGCTGCGCGTCGGTGACGGAGACGCCCGTGGGCCAGGCGTCGACGAGCACGCGGCCGGCGCGGGCGGCCAGCACGCGGATCAGCTCGGCGGTCGCCGCGTCGGCCTCGCCCTCGCCGAGGTGGACGCTCGCGGTCAACTCGCCCTCGAAGGTGCGAGCGGCGAGGGCGGCGAGGTCGGTGCCCGCGGGGTACTCGACGAGGAGCGCGAACGGGCCGAACACCTCGTGCCGCAGCACCTCGCGCTCGGCCTCGAAGTCGGCGAGCGCCACGGCGGCGATGGTGGGGGTCACGGATCCGTCGTCGCCCGCGGGCGCGCGGCCCTCGGCGACGAGGCGCACGCCGTCGACCGCGATGGCGGCGGCCCGCCCGCCCGCGTAGCCCTCCGCGATCCGGGAGTTGAGCATGCCGTGCGGCGCGACCGCGCCGGCCTCCTCCGCGAGGACGGCGTCGAGGCCGTGGCCCGCCGGGATCAGCACGATGCCGGGCGCGGTGCACAGCTGCCCGGCGGATCCGGCGGCGCTCGCCACGAGGGCGGCGGCGATGTCTTCCCCGCGCTCGGCGGCGGCGCGCTCCGTGATGACGACCGGGTTGACGCTGCCCAGCTCGCCGAAGAACGGGATCGGGTCGGGGCGGGCGGCTGCGACGTCGGCGAGGAAGCGGCCGGCGCGGAGCGATCCCGTGAAGGTGGCGGCGCGGATCCGCGAGTCGCGCAGCATCGCGAGCCCCGCCTCCTCGCCCTCGATGAGCTGCAGCGTGCCCTCGGGGAGGCCGGCCTCGACGAGCGCGGCGGACGCGGCCTCGGCGACACGGCGCGACAGCTCCGGGTGCCCCGGGTGCGCCTTCACGACCACGGGGCAGCCGACCGCGAGCGCCGACGCCGTGTCGCCGCCCGCCACCGAGAACGCGAACGGGAAGTTCGACGCCGCGAAGTTGAGGACCGGACCCACGGGCACGAGGTACCGGCGGATGTCGGGGCGCGGGGCGGGCGCGGCGTCGGGATCCGCGTGGTCGATGCGCGCGCCGAGGTAGCGGCCGTCGCGCACGGCGGCCGCGAGGATCTTGAGCTGCACGGTCGTGCGCGTCAGCTCGCCGGCGAGGCGGCCGGGCGCGAGCGCGGTCTCCCGCTCGGCGACGGGCAGCAGCTCGGGGCGGATCGCCTCGAGCGCGTCGGCGACGGTGTCGAGCGCTCGGGCACGGGCAGCAGGGGCCAGCGCGGCGAGGGGTGCGGCGGCCCGGGCGGCGCGCGCGGCGACGGCGTCGACGGTCGCGGCGACGGCGGGATCCACGGCCTGGTCGGTGGTCGGGGCGGTCTCGTGCGGGGTCATGTCTCTCCTCGGTGGGGGCTCGCGGTTCAGAACCGGAAGCCGCTCGGGAACGGGTCGGTGGGGTCCAGCAGGTACTGTCCCATGCCGGTGATCCAGGCGCGCCCGGTGATGGCGGGGACGATGGCGGGCCGCCCGGCGACGGCCGTCTCGCGGAGGATCCGGCCGGTGAAGCGGCTGCCGATGAACGACTCGTTCACGAACTCGTCGCCCACCGCGAGCTCGCCGCGCGCCCACAGCTCGGCCATGCGCGCGGACGTGCCGGTGCCGCACGGCGAGCGGTCGAACCAGCCGGGGTGGATCGCCATGGCGTGCCGCGACAGCCGCGCGTCGGACCCGGGTGCCAGGAACTCGACGTGGTGGCAGTGGTCGACACCGGATATCTCCGGGTGCGACGGCGCGTCCTGGTCGTTGATCGCGCCCATGATCGCGAGCCCCGCGGCGAGGATCTCCTGCTGCCGCTCCCGGTCGAACGGCAGCCCCAGCGCGTCGAGCTCGACGACCGCGTAGAAGTTGCCGCCGAACGCGAGGCTGTACGGGACGGTGCCGTACCCGGGCACCTCGATCGAGGCGTCGAGCCGCTCCACGTACGAGGGCACGTTCTCGATGGTGACCGAGGCGGCTCGGCCGTCCTCCACGTCGACCCGCGCGATCACGAGCCCGGCCGGGGTGTCGAGCCGGATCGTGGTGACCGGCTCCTGCACCTCCACGAGCCCGGTCTCCACCAGCACGGTCGCGACGCCGATGGTGCCGTGGCCGCACATCGGCAGGCAGCCGGACACCTCGATGTAGAGGACGCCCCAGTCGCAGTCGTCGCGCGTGGGCGGCTGCAGGATCGCG
Source organism: Clavibacter sp. (assembly GCF_014802555.1). NCBI lineage: Bacteria > Bacillati > Actinomycetota > Actinomycetes > Micrococcales > Microbacteriaceae > Clavibacter > Clavibacter sp. Next base: position 26,654 of record NZ_JAAVCB010000134.1, read on the forward strand.
CCGCTCATCGCCGCGTGCCCGCGCGGCTCCGTCATGAGCAGGAGCCGCAGGTGGTCGAGGTGCTCGATGAGGTGCAGGCGGCGCTCGTTCATGGTGGAGCCGGGGATCACGCCGAACCCGCTCGTGACGACGCGGGTCGGCATGCCCTCCGTGTGCGAGTCGACGGCGTGGAAGACGCGGGAGGACCTCATCCGTCGATCATCGCCCGGCGAGGTGGTCAAGCGCGCGGCGCGTGTCGCGCGTGACCTGCTCCGCGATGGCGGCGGGCAGCGGCGCGCGCGGCGGACGCGTCGGGCCGCCCGTGCTCTCGCCGGCGACGTCGATCGAGAGCTTGATGGCCTGCACGAACTCGGTGCGCGAATCCCAGCGGAACACGGGGACGAGGTGGCGGTACAGCTCCTTCGCCTCCTCGATGCGGCCGCTGGTCGCGAGCCCGTACAGCTCGACGGCCTCGCGCGGGAAGGCGTTCGGGTAGCCCGCGAACCAGCCGACGGCGCCCATGATGAGCGACTCGAGCAGCAGGTCGTCGGCACCCGCGATGACGTCGAGGCCCGTGAGGTCCTGGATCTCCGTCACGCGCCGGATGTCGCCCGAGAACTCCTTGATCGCCACGACGTTCTCGAGCGCGTCGAGCCGCTGGAGGAGCTGCGGCGTGAGGTCGACCTTGGTGTCGAACGGGTTGTTGTAGGCCATGATCGGCAGGCCCACCTCGTCGACGCGCGCGTAGTGCTCGACGACCTCGTCGTCGCTCGCCCGGTAGATGGTGGGCGGGAGGAGGAGCACGCCGTCGGCGCCGTCCTCGGCCGCGATCTCGGCCCACTTCCTCGCCTGGTGCCAGCCGACGCCGTGCACGCCGGCGACGACGATCCCGCGGTCGCCCACGGTCTCGACCGCGACCTGCACGACCTTCCGGCGCTCCTCGTCGGTGAGCGACGAGTACTCGCCGAGCGATCCGTTCGGGCCGACGCCGCGGCAGCCGTTCGACATGAGCCAGTCGCAGTGGGCCGCGTACGCGTCGTAGTCGACGGCGAGGCCGGCGGGGGCGGATGCGTCCTCGCGGAACGGCAGCGTGGTGGCGACGACGACGCCTCCGAGGTCCAGGGCGGGTGCGGTCAAGGGGTGTCCTTCCGGTCGGTGGTGCGGGGAGGTGCGGGGGTGGTCGGGGGCGCGGGCGGCGGTGCGACGCCGGCGGGCGGGGCGTCGGCGGGCGGGGCGGCGGCGGG
>NZ_JAAVCB010000135.1:0-19932 GCF_014802555.1 Clavibacter sp.
CACCGCCTGCGGCCACGGCGTGACGCGCGGCAGGCCGTGCACGGCGGCGGCCGAGGCGCCGCCGACCACCACGGGCGCCGGGGACACCCGGGCGAGCGCGCGGATCCGCAGCAGGTGCCGCTCGCACGCCGTCACCGCCTCCCAGGCCGCGCGCTCCACATGGACCCCGGCCCGCACCCGCACGAGCTCGCCGCGGGCCTCCGCCCGGGCGACGGCCGCGGCCTCCGCGCGCTCCTCCTCACGCACGGCTTCCGTGGGCGACACGGGCAGGATCCCCGAGAGAATCAACGCCACCCCGGGTGGCCCGAGGGTCGCGGCCTCGAGCGGACGGACGGCGGGCGACGGCGGGGTCGGTTGCATGCGGGCAGTGTCGCGCCGCGAGCGGGCCGGGGACCCGCCCGGCAGCGACCCGCCGGGCACGCGGCCGGAGGCGGGTCCTGTGAGGGAGCCCCCGCACGCGCGAGGGGCCGGTGCGCACGGCACCGGTCCCTCGTCACCACCGCGCGGGATCCGCGCGGCTCACCTCATCAGCGCCGGTAGTTGGGCGCCTCGACCACCATCTGCACGTCGTGCGGGTGCGACTCCTTGAGCCCGGCCGCCGTGATCCGCACGAAGCGCCCGCGGTCCTTGAGCTCGCCGACCGTGCGGGCGCCGACGTAGAACATCGACTGCCGGAGGCCGCCGGTGAGCTGGTACACGACGTTCGCGAGGGATCCGCGGTAGGGGACCTGGCCCTCGATGCCCTCGGGGATGAGCTTGTCGTCGTTCGGCACGTCGGACTGGAAGTAGCGGTCCTTCGAGTACGAGGTCTTCGAGCCGCGGGTCTGCAGGGCGCCGAGCGAACCCATCCCCCGGTAGCTCTTGAACTGCTTGCCGCCGACGAACATGAGGTCGCCGGGGCTCTCGTCGCAGCCCGCGAGCAGGCTGCCGAGCATGACGGTGTCGGCGCCGGCGACGAGCGCCTTCGCGATGTCGCCCGAGTACTGCAGGCCGCCGTCGGCGATGACGGGGATGCCCGCGGCGCGCGCGGCGAGCGACGCCTCGTAGACCGCGGTGACCTGGGGGACGCCGACGCCCGCGACGACGCGCGTGGTGCAGATCGACCCGGGGCCGACACCCACCTTGATCGCGTCCGCTCCCGCCTCGATGAGCGCCTGCGCGCCCGAGCGGGTGGCGACGTTGCCGCCGATCACATCGACGTGCGACGTGGCCGGGTCGGACTTCAGGCGGCGGATGATGTCGAGCACGCCCTTGCTGTCGCCGTTGGCCGTGTCGACCACGAGCACGTCGACGCCGGCCTCGACCAGCGCGAGCGCGCGCTGCCACGCGTCGCCGAAGAACCCGATGGCCGCGCCGACGCGGAGGCGCCCCTCGGCGTCCTTCGTCGCGTCCGGGTACTGCTCCGACTTGTCGAAGTCCTTGACCGTGATGAGGCCGCGCAGCTTGCCCTGGTCGTCGACCAGCGGGAGCTTCTCGATCTTGTGCTCCGCGAAGATCGCGATGGCGTGGTCGGGGTCGATGCCGACCTGGCCCGTGATGAGCGGGGTGGGGGTCATCACGTCGCGCACGAGCGTCGTGGCAGCCTGCACGGGCGAGACGAAGCGCATGTCGCGGTTCGTGATGATGCCAACGAGCGTGCCGTCGGACTCGACGACCGGGAGGCCGGAGACGCAGAACTGGCCGCAGAGCGCGTCCACCTCGGCGACCGTGGCGTCGGGGCGCGTGGTGACCGGGTTCGTGATCATGCCCGACTCGCTGCGCTTCACCTTGTCGACGAAGGCGGCCTGGTCCTCGATGGAGAGGTTGCGGTGGATGACCCCGAGCCCGCCCTGACGCGCCATCGCGATGGCCATGCGCGCCTCGGTGACGGTGTCCATCGCGGAGGAGAGGAGAGGAGCGGCGACGGTGATGTTGCGCGTGAGGCGGGACGTGGTGTCCGCCTCGCTCGGGATCACGTCGGTGTGCCCCGGCAGGAGCATCACGTCGTCGTAGGTGAGGCCGATGACGCCGAACGGGTCGGACTGGTCCAATTTCCCTCCAGGGGGATGTGAGGCGGATGGGGCACCCGGGGGACCGCGTCGGCAACCGGTGTACCGATGTTAACGGTGCGCACCCACCCGCATTCCCCACATATCACGTCTCCACGCCGCACACGCCCGAAACATCCAGGACATAATCAGCACGTACTGTCAACCAACGTCGTCCTGACGGTAGTCGCGGTGCCTGTGCGGATGTACCCGTCGCACGGCTCCCCCTATGGAGGTCTAGTGATAGCGACTGGTTCGGCCGGAGCACGCGCGCAGCGCATGTGGGCCCTGATTCTCGCGGTGGCGTTCGCCTGCACCGCACTTCTCCTCTCGTCCCCGTCGGCGGCGCACGCGGATCCACGCGCCGCGCCCCAGGCGGTCGACCCGGCGTCCGCCGAGCAGTCGCTGCTCGTGTGGGTCCGGGCGGACGCCGACAATGCGGGCATCGCCGGTGTCACGGTGAAGGTCTCGGGCGGCGGCGTCGAGGCCACCGGCACGACCGGCGCGGACGGCAAGGCCGAGGTCGGCCTCAGCGCGCCGGGCTCCTTCACGGTCGAGGTCGACGAGTCCACCATCCCCGAGGGCGCCGGGGTGCCCCGGGCGGGCTCCAGCCCCCGCGAGATCGACGTCGCCGCAGGCAACAAGAACGTCCCGGCCTTCTTCTTCATCGCCCCGGACGGCGCGGCCAGCGGTGCGGCGGGTTCCACGCCCGCGCCGAGCGCCAGCGACGACGCGGGCACATCCACCGGCGGCGAGACCGCCGCGCCGGACACCGAGACGGGCGCCGTCAGCGGCACCGCGGAGCCCGTGACCGAGAACAACTTCTGGAAGATCTTCTGGCCCAAGGTCGTGACGGGCCTGATCTTCGGCCTGCTGCTCGCGCTCGCCGCGATCGGCCTCTCCCTCATCTACGGCACCACGGGCCTCAACAACTTCGCGCACGGCGAGCTCGTCACCTTCGGCGCGCTCATGGCCTACCTCTTCAGCAACGTGCTCGGCCTCAACCCGGTGCTCGCGATCATCATCACGGTCGTCCTCGGCGGGGCCTTCGGGTTCGTGCAGGACGCGGCGATCTGGAAGCCCCTGCGGCGGAGGCGGCTCGGGCTCGTGCCGCTGATGATCGTCACCATCGGCCTGTCGCTCGCCCTGCGCTACACCTTCCAGTTCATCTTCGGCGCCGACCGGTTGACGCTCCCGAACAGCTCGGCGCCGTTCCTCGTCGTCGGGCCCGTCAGCCTCAAGTTCACCGACGTGGTCGGCGCGATCGTCTCGATCGTGCTGCTCGTCGCCGTCGCGTACGTGCTGCTCTACACGAAGATCGGCAAGGCCACCCGCGCCGTCTCCGACAACCGCTCGCTCGCGGCCGCGTCGGGCATCGACGTGGAGGGCGTGATCCGCGTGGTCTGGATCGGCGGGGCCGCGCTGGCCGCGCTGTCCGGCGTCTTCATCGCCTACTACCAGTCGCTGCGCTGGGACACGGGCGCGTCCATCCTGCTGCTCGTCTTCTCGGCCGTCGTCCTCGGCGGACTCGGCACGGCGTTCGGCGCGCTCATCGGCTCGATCGTGATCGGCGTCTTCATCAACGTCAGCACCATGGTCCTGCCCGAGAACATGAAGTACGTGGCCGCTCTCGTGGTCATGATCGTCATCCTGCTCGTCAGGCCCCAGGGCATCCTGGGTCGGAAAGATCGGATCGGTTAGCCGCGCATGAACTCCAACTTCATCTTCCTGGCGCTCGGCGAGATCTTCTCGCCGACCACCGCGGCGTACGCGCTCGCGACCGTCGGCCTCGTGATCCACTTCGGCTTCACGGGCCTGCTGAACTTCGGCCAGGCCGGCTTCATGGCTATCGGCGGATACGCGTTCGCCATCACGGCGGTCATGTACGAATGGCCCGTCTGGGCGTCGCTGCTGGCGGCGATCGTCGCCTCCACCGTGTTCGCGCTGATCCTCGGCATCCCGACCCTGCGCTTGCGGGCCGACTACCTGAGCATCGTGACCATCGCCGCGGCCGAGATCATCCGGTTGAGCGTCAAGACACCCGAGTTCTCGTCGGTCACCGGCGGCTCGGAGGGCATCAACGGCGCGGCAAACGGCTTCAACGCGCTGAACCCGCTGCCCGAGGGCCGCTTCGGCGCCGGCGTCCTCACCTACTCCTCCGACCAGTGGTGGATCCGCATCGTCGGCTGGGGCCTCGTCGGCATCGCCTGCCTGCTGGTGTTCCTCCTCATGCGCAGCCCCTGGGGCCGCGTGCTGAAGGGCGTGCGCGAGGACGAGGACGCGGTCCGCGCGCTCGGCAAGAACGTCTACTCCTACAAGATGCAGGCGCTCGTGCTCGGCGGCGTGTTCGGCGGGCTGGCGGGCGTGGTCTTCATCCTCCCCAGGTCGCTGCAGCCGGACAACTACGGCACGCAGCTCACCTTCTTCCTCTACACGATCATGCTGCTGGGCGGTGCGGCCACGATCTTCGGGCCGGTCATCGGCTCGATCATCTTCTGGGTCACGCTGTCGCTCTCGGACGGCCTGCTCAGCCTCGCCGTGACCAACGAATGGCTGCCGCTCTCGAGCACGCAGCAGGGCCCGATCCGCTTCATCATCGTGGGCGTCGCGCTCATGCTGCTCGTGATCTTCCGACCACAGGGCATCTTCGGGAAGAAGAAGGAGACGCACTTTGCCTGACAAGACCCCGGTGGCATCCATCCTCGACGGCGACGCCGGGCCGGGATGCGCCAAGAAGGACCCCATCATCGTCGCGCACGGCGTCAGCCGGCAGTTCGGCGGCCTCAAGGCGGTCGACGTCGACCACCTCGAGATCCCGCGCGGCTCCATCACGGCCCTCATCGGCCCGAACGGCGCCGGCAAGACCACGTTCTTCAACCTGCTGACCGGCTTCGACAAGCCCAACACCGGCACGTGGGAGTTCTCGGGGAAGGACCTCGCCGGCATGAGCGCCTACCGCGTCGCCCGGCTCGGCATGGTGCGCACCTTCCAGCTCACCAAGGCACTCGGCGGCATGACCGTGCTGGAGAACATGCGCCTCGGTGCCACCGGCCAGGGCGGTGAGAGCTTCTTCTCCGCCCTGATCCGCCCCCTCTGGCGCAAGAAGGAGGAGGAGATCACGGAGCGCGCCCGCGGGCTCCTGCGGAAGTTCAAGCTCGACACCAAGGAGGAGGACTACGCGGACAGCCTCTCCGGCGGTCAGCGCAAGCTCCTCGAGATGGCGCGCGCGCTCATGACGAAGCCCGACCTCGTGATGCTCGACGAGCCCATGGCCGGCGTCAACCCGGCGCTCACGCAGTCGCTGCTCCACCACATCCTCGACCTCAAGACCGAGGGCATGACCGTGCTGTTCGTCGAGCACGACATGCACATGGTCAACGAGATCGCCGACTGGGTGGTCGTCATGGCCGAGGGCCGCATCGTCGCCGAGGGCCCGCCCTCGACCGTGATGAGCGACCCGGCCGTCATCGACGCCTACCTCGGCGCCCACCACGACACCGACCTCGGCACCCTCACGGGCCAGCGCGAGGTGGCGAAGGACATGGAGTCCGACCTCGTCAAGGACGAGATCGAGAAGGAAGCGGCAGACAAGTGACGATCGAGCGGGTCCTCCAGACCACCGACCTCCACGCGGGCTATCTGCCCGGGGTCAACATCCTCAACGGGTGCAACGTGCACGTCGACAAGGGCGAGCTGGTCGGCATCATCGGCCCGAACGGCGCCGGCAAGTCCACGCTGCTGAAGGCGATCTTCGGGCAGGTGAACGTGCGCGGCGGCAGCATCGAGCTGAACGGCCAGGACATCACGGGCCTCAAGGCCGACAAGCTCGTCACGCGCGGGGTCGGCATGGTGCCGCAGAACAACAACGTGTTCCCCACGCTCACGATCGACGAGAACCTGCAGATGGGCGCCTACCAGAAGCCCAAGATGTACAAGGAGCGGCTGGCGTTCGTCACCGACCTGTTCCCGGAGCTCGGCAAGCGGCTGAAGCAGCGCGCCGGATCCCTCTCGGGCGGCGAGCGGCAGATGGTCGCCATGTCGCGCGCGCTCATGATGGACCCGACGGTGCTGCTCCTCGACGAGCCGTCCGCCGGCCTCTCCCCCGTGCGCCAGGACGAGACGTTCATCAACGTCGCGCAGATCAACCGCGCGGGCGTCTCCGTCATGATCGTGGAGCAGAACGCCCGCCGCGCCCTGCAGATCTGCGACCGCGGCTACGTGCTCGACCAGGGCAAGGACGCGTACGAGGGCCGCGGGCGCGAGCTCATGAACGACCCGAAGGTCATCGAGCTGTACCTCGGCACGCTCGCGGCCGACCAGGAGAAGGCCAAGGCGGCACCCCAGCCCTGATCCCGGCTCACGCACGACACGACGCGGCATCCCCCGGGGTGCCGCGTCGTCGTGTCCGGGGTGCATGCGACGGCATCGGCACCCGGGACGCCGAAGGGCCCGGTCCATGCGGACCGGGCCCTCAGCCGTGCGTGGTGCGGGTGCTAGTCGAGCTTGCCGTAGACCTGCTCGGAGAACGTCGCCTTGTTGCCCGTGCCGTACTTGTACACGGAGACGTACGCCTCGGTCGGGTCGCCGTTCTCATCGAACGTGATCGGCCCGGAGATGCCGTCGTAGTCGATGTCGGTGCCCGCCTCGATGAGCTTGGCGCAGTCCGCGAAGGTCGTGCACTTCGTACCGCCCTCCGAGACCGACTGGAGGTTGTCCTTCAGCGTCGGGCCGTCGGTGGCCTTGCCCTGGAGCGCGGCGAGCGCGAGGAGCGTGGTGCCGTCGTACGACTCCGCGGCATAGCTGAAGACCGAGAGGGCGGGGTCGCCGTCGGCCTTCACCATGTCCTGCAGGCGGCCCTGGAAGTCCTCCTTGGCCTCGACGCCGGGGTTCGTGAACTGCGCACCCGCGATGTCGACGTTGGTGTCGGTCTCCTTGATGACGCCGTAGTTGCCGTCCGTGCCGTAGAAGTTGCTGAAGTCGAAGCCCTTCGACGCCAGCTGGTCGGCGATGGTCTTGATCTCGTCGAAGGAGATGACGACCAGGGCGTCCGGGTTCGGCGCGAGAACCGACGTGATCGCGCTGTTGAAGTCGGTGCTCGACGGCTCGAAGGTGGCCTCGGCGGCGATGGACGCGCCACCGGCCTCGAGAGTCTTCTTGATGTTCTCGCGGAGGCCCTTCCCGTACGCGTCGTTCATGTAGAGGATCGAGACGTTCGTCTTGCCGTCCTGCAGGATCTTGTTGCCGAGGATGCGGCCCTGGAGCACGTCGGACGGGGCGGTGCGCCAGTAGTAGCCGTTGTCCTTGTACGTGCTGAACTCCGGAGCCGTGTTCGCCGGCGAGAGCTGGACGACGTTCGCCGACACGACCTGGTCGATGAAGGTCTTCGAGACACCCGAGGACGCGGCGCCGATGATGGCGCTGTTCCCGTCCGCGATGAGCGACGTGGCCGACTGGCTGGCGATGTCGGTGGTGGCGTCGCCCGAGTCCTTGTCGGTCACGGTCATCGTGATGCCGGCCTTGGCGGCGTTGATGTCGTCCTCGGCGAGGTGCACGCCGGCGAACTCGGGCGGGCCGAGGACCGCCAGGCTGCCCGTCTGCGGCAGGATCGTGCCGACCTTGAGGTCCAGGCCGCCGTCGCCCGTGGTGCCGCCTCCATCGCCGCTGCCGCCGGAGCAGCCGGCGAGGACGAGGGCGCCGGCCACCGCGATGGTGACGGCGCTGAGGGCGGTGCGGGATCGTGAGCGGGAGGCCGAAGCCCTGCCGAATGCGCTCATGGTGCTCCTTATGGATGTGTGTGGTGATGCTCGGGAATGTGATGCAGGAGGCACGCGAATGCGCGCCTCGCCTGGTGCGACCCTATGGCGCGGATGAGACGGGCACAATGCATCGGCATTTCCGTCGTGTAACGCGACCCGATCGTTACCATTCACGGAATGCGCGACGGGATCCGAATCAGATGCCGTCCACGACCGCCGGATCCATCTGCCGACGCACCACGGGAGTGATCGGCCTGCGGGACGCGCGGACCATGTCGATCGTGAGCAGCACGAGCGCCGCCCAGACGATCGCGAATCCGGCCCACCGCTCGGGCGGCATGGCCTCGTGCAGCACGAACACCCCGAACGCGAATTGCAGCAGCGGGGCCAGGTACTGCGTGAGCCCGATCACGGAGAGCGGCAGGCGTCCGGCGGCGAATCCGAACGGCAGGAGCGGGCCCGCGGTGACGACGCCCGTGCTGACCAGCAGCAGCGTGTGGCCGGGCGACACCGTGCCGATGGTGAGCCCGGCGCCCGCGCCCGTGATCACGAGCATGGCAGTCGCGGCCGGCACCAGCCACGCGGTCTCGAGCGCGAGGCCGGAGAGCGCGTCCGCGCCCCCGCTCACGCGCTTCTTCACCAGCCCGTAGAGCCCGAACGACCCGGCGAGCGCGAGCGACACCCACGGCAGCTGCCCGTAGCCGACGGCGATGACCGCCACCGCGACGGCCGAGAGGCACACGGCGGCCCACTGCAGCGGGCGGAGGCGCTCGCGCAGGAGGATCACGCCGAGCAGCACCGTGACGATCGGGTTGATGAAGTACCCCAGCGCCGTCTCGACGACGTGGCCGGAGAGCGTGCCGTAGACGTAGACCGTCCAGTTGACGAGGATCAGGTGCCCGGCGAGGCCGAGGCCCAGGAAGATGCGCGGGCGGCGCACGATGGCGACCACGCGCGACCAGCGCCGGGCGGCCGTGATGACGATCGCGCAGACGACGAGCGAGAAGAGGATCCGCCAGCCCACGATCTCGAACGCGCCGGCCGGCACGAGCAGCAGGAAGAAGACGGGGAGGACGCCCCACAGGCCGTACGCGCCGACGGCGGCGATCAGGCCGGTGCGGGTCGAGGACTCCGGGGTGGGGCGCGTCACCTCACGAGGCTAGCGCCGCGGACGCGGGATGCCCGCGATGGCGGGTGGGGCGCGGACGCACGAGAGCCCGGCCGAATCGTGTCGGCCGGGCTCCCGGGTGGTGCGGTGGTGCGGTGTCGCTGAGGCGGAGCGTCAGCGCTCGATGACGGCGAGCACGTCGCGCGCCGAGAGGACGAGGAGGTCCTGGCCGTCGTACTTGACCTCGGTTCCGCCGTACTTGGAGTAGATGACCTTGTCGCCCACGGCGACGTCGAGCGGGACGCGGTTGCCGTTGTCGTCGATGCGGCCGGGGCCCACGGCCACGACCTCGCCCTCCTGGGGCTTCTCCTTGGCGGTGTCGGGGATGACCAGACCAGACGCGGTGGTCTGCTCGGCTTCGACCTGCTGGATGACGATGCGATCCTCGAGCGGCTTGATGGAGACCGACACGGTTGACCTCTTCCTTCTTGGCGTACGGGACAAGACTGATTGGCAATCCCCAGGGGAGAGTGCCAGGTGAGATTCTACGGGCCGCGCTTGCACTCGCGCAACGCGAGTGCCAATCGGTGCAGAGGTGCCCCGGTACGGTGGGCGGATGGATCAGACCGACCTCCGCGAGGTGCTCTCGCTCGAGGGGCTCCGCCTGCTCGACTCCCTCCCCGAGCCCGCGCCGGGGGACGACATGGTGCGGATGGTGAGCGCGCTGCGCGGTGAGGGGTACTCCCCCGCGCTCGTGCGCGCGGTCCTCACGCAGTCGCGCCTGCGGGCCCGGGCCAGGGCGAAGTTCGGCGACTTCGCCGCGCGCATGCTCTTCACGGAGGCGGGGCTCGAGCAGGCGACCCGGCTGCCGGTCGCCGCGCAGCACGCGGGGCGCTTCCAGCAGGCGGGCGTGGCGCACGTCGCCGACCTCGGCTGCGGGATCGGCGGGGACGCGATGGCGATGGCGGCCATCGGGATCCGCGTCACGGCCGTCGAGCGCGACGAGGTGACCGCCGCGGTCGCCGGATGGAACCTCGCGCCGTTCCCCGAGGCCGAGGTCGAGCAGGGCACGGCGGAGGCCTTCAGCGCCGGTCGCGTCGACGGCGTGTACCTCGACCCCGCCCGGCGCACCGACGGGCACTCGTCGACCCGCCGCATCTCGGATCCGGACGCCTACTCCCCCACGCTCTCCGCGGCGTTCGAGCTGGCGGCGGGACGGGCCGCGGGCATCAAGCTCGGGCCGGGCCTCGACCGCGACCTCATCCCCGCGGAGGCGGAGGCGCAGTGGGTCTCGGTCGACGGGCAGGCCGTGGAGATGGGCCTCTGGTTCGGGCCGACCCGGCGCGACGGCGTGCGACGGGCGGCGCTCCTGATCAGCAGCGGATCGCAGGCGGAGCTGACGTCGGCGGCCGACAGCGAGGATGCCGAGCTCGGCGAGCTGGGCGAGCACCTGTACGAGCCGGACGGGGCGGTGATCCGCGCACGGCTCATCGGCGACCTCGCGCGGTCGCTCGACGGGCGCATGGTCGGTGAGGGCATCGCGTGGATCACGTCCGACCGGGAGCAGGCGACGCCGTTCGCGCGCGGCTTCCGGGTGCGCGAGGTGCTGCCGCTCGACGAGCAGCGGCTGAAGCGGGAGCTGCGGGCTCGTGGGATCGGCACGCTGGAGATCAAGAAGCGCGGGGTCGACGTGGATCCGGCGCGGCTGCGGACGCGGCTGCAGCTGAAGGGCGACGGCTCGGCGACGCTCATCGCGACGCGGGTCGGCGGGCGACGGGTGGCGATCCTCGCGGACCGGCACGGGGTCGACGCGGGCTGAGGCGGGTCCGTCGGCCCCGGACGCGATGACGCGGCCGCCCCGAGGGGACGGCCGCGACGACGTGATGCGGGTGGTGCGAGCTCTGCGGGCTACGGCGCCGTCGGGATCGGGGTGCCGTTGATCTCGCCGGTCTGGATCGCGGTGTTCACGAACACGACGACGACGAGGACCACGATGATGCTGACGAGCACGCCGACGATGCCGAGGATGATGCCGGTGAGCCAGAAGCCCTTGGTCCCGGGGTTGCGCTTGCGCGCGAGGACACCCGTGATGATCGCCGCGATGCCCACGAAGAACGTGAGGAACCACAGCGGGAGCGACAGGACCACGCACACGATGCCGAGCACCATCGACGTGATGGCGAGGCCCTTCTTGGGCGCACCACCCTGGCCGGGCTGGTACGGCGCCGCGTAGGGCGAGTCGGATCCGGCGGCGGGAGCGGCCGGGTAGGCCGGCTGGCTCGGCGCGGGAGGGAAGCCGTCGTTGGAGCGGTCCGGGTTCTGCGGATCGGTCATAGTCGTTCCTTTCGTCCCTGGGAACATACCGTGCATCGTGCCACGGGATTCTCCTGTTCGGGAAATAGCCGCGAAAGGTCCCCGTAATGGGGGCGTCGGAAGGGTCAGTCGACCTGGACGACGGTGACGGGGAGCGTCGAGTCGGCGCCGAACGCGAGACCGGACGGCGCGCGGCCCGACTCGATGAGGCGCGCGCCGAGGGCCGCGATCATCGCGCCGTTGTCGGTGCAGAGCGACAGGGGCGGGATCCGCAGCTCGATGCCCGCCGCCCGGCACCGCTCCGCCGCCAGCTCCCGCACGCGCGCGTTCGCGACGACGCCGCCGCCGAGCAGCAGGCGCGGGATCCCGTGGTCGACGCACGCGGCGACCGCCTTCGTGAGCAGCACGTCGACGACGGCCTCGCGGAAGCTCGCGGCGACGTCCGCCACGGGCACGGGCTCGCCGGCATCCTGGCGCTTCTCGACCCAGCGGGCGACCGCGGTCTTGAGTCCGGAGAACGAGAAGTCGTAGCGGTGGCGCTCCATGTCCTTGGGGAGGGAGAGGCCGCGCGGGAAGCGGATCGCCTTCGGGTCGCCGTCGGCCGCGACCCGGTCGATGTGCGGGCCGCCCGGGTAGGGCAGGCCGAGCACGCGCGCGACCTTGTCGAACGCCTCGCCCGCGGCGTCGTCGATGGTCTCGCCGAGGAGCTCGACGTCGTCCACCAGGTCGCGCACGAGGAGGAGCGAGGTATGGCCGCCGGAGACGAGGAGCGCGATGCTCGGGGTCTCGAGCGGGACGCCGGGTCTGCCGTCGGTGCTGAGGAGGTCGGCGCCCACGTGGCCGACGAGGTGGTTCACCCCGTGCAGCGGGATGTCGAGGGCCACGGCGAGCGCCTTCGCCGCGCCGACCCCGACCATGAGCGCGCCGGAGAGGCCGGGGCCCGCGGTGACGGCGACCGCGTCGAGGTCGCGGAGGGCGACGCCGGCCTCGGCGAGCGCCGCGTCGATCGCGGGGGTCAGCGCCTCGAGGTGCGCGCGGGCGGCGACCTCGGGCACGACGCCGCCGTAGCGCGCGTGCTCGTCCATGGAGCTGGAGATGACGTTGGCGAGGAGCGTCTGGCCGCGGACGATCCCGATGCCCGTCTCGTCGCACGAGGTCTCGATGCCGAGGACGAGGGGGCCGGCGTCGGGGGCGGCATCCCCGTCGGCGTGCGCTGGCGCGTGCGGGACGGTGGATCCGGCGCGCTCGGCGGGGGCGTCCCGCGGCTCCGCGACCGCGGGCGGCGTCGCGGCGAGGGCGGCGCGCATCACGACGGCGTCGACGTCGTCCGGCTGGTAGTAGTGCGGGCGGACGGCGATGGCCTCGAACCCGAGGGACGCGTACAGGGCCTGCGCGACCGGGTTGTCGGCGCGCACCTCGAGCAGCACCTCGCGCGCACCGCGGGCGTGCGCCTCCGCGACGAGCCGGGTGAGCAGGGCGCGGCCGATGCCGCGGCCTCGGCTGCCGTCGGCGACGGCGATGGTCTGGACGTCGGCGGCGTGCGCGCCGCGCGGGCAGGAGAGGCCGGCGTAGCCGAGGATCGCGCCGTCTGCCTCGTCGACGGCCACGACATACCAGCCGTGGCGAGCGGTCAGCTCGCCGCGCATCGCGTCCGCCGACCAGGCGTCGGAGACGAACGTGGTGGTCTCGAGGTGCATCAGCGCGGGCAGGTCGGCGACCTCCGCGCGGCGGAACAGGACGCTCACGAGGTGACCCGCTTCGGGCCGGCGGAGACGGTGACGTCGGGCGAGCGGAGGTAGAGCGCCTCGTCGGCCGCGAAGGGCAGGTCGAGCTCGTCCATCCGGCGGGCGACCTGCGCGAGGGAGGCCGCGCTCACGGCCGCCGCGTCGATGCGGTGGTCGGCGACCGGCACGTCGTCCGGCTTGCTGAGGCCGGGGCCGGCCGTGCGCTCGGCGACGCCGCCGTCGACGGGCTCGCGGTAGACGGACCAGTACAGCTCGCGGCGGCGCGCGTCGGTGACGACCACGAGGGATCCGGTGCCGCCCGCCGCGTAGTGGTCGTGGGCGACGGCGTCGTGGCTGACCACGGGGATCACGCGCACGTCCAGGCCGGTCGCGAGCACGCGGGCCGCGGCGATGCCGACCCGGAGGCCGGTGAAGGGGCCGGGGCCCATGCCCGCGACGACCGCGCGGACGTCGCAGCGCTCGATGCCGGAGGCGGTGAGGCACTCGTCGAGCAGCGTGCCGATGACCTCGGCGTGCCGCATGGTGTCCGCCTCCTGGCGCTCGGCGAGGACGCGGCCGTCGGGGTCGATGACGGCGACGCCCGTGCCTGCGGAGGTGTCGATCGCGAGGAGCACTGGACGAGTCTAGGCGCGGGGGCGCGCGCGGAGCCGCCGGATGCGGACGGTGCGGGGCTCCTCCGGGGCGGCGTCCGGGTCGGAGGCGTCGTGGGCGCCGTCATGCCCGCCGTCGGCCGCGTCGGGATCCGCGTCCCCCGCACCCGTGGGCCGCGCGATCGCGAGCTCCCACCACTCCTCCGCGACGCCGTCGAGCTTGCCCTCGCCCCACTCGACCACCACGACGGAGCGCGCGAAGTCGATGTCGAGGTCGTCGAGCTCGCGGGCGTCGGCCAGGCGGTAGGCGTCCACGTGCACGAGCGGTGGACCGTCGACGAGGCTCGGGTGCGTGCGCGCGAGGACGAAGGTGGGGCTCGTGACGGGGCCGCGCACGCCGAGGCCGGCGCCGAGCCCGCGCGTGAACGTGGTCTTGCCGGCGCCCAGCGGGCCGGACAGGACGACGAGGTCGCCCGCGCCCAGCTCGCGCGCGACGGCGCGGCCGAGCTCCTCCATATCGTCGGTGGTGGCGACGGGGACGAGCTCGTCGGAGAGGACCTCGGCGGTCGCGCCGTTGGCGGCGGCGCCTCCGCCGTCCGGGTCGTCGGCGTCCGCCCGCTCGTGCAGGTGCACGCGGTCGACGCGCGGCCCCACCCGGGTCACGATCTCGTCGCCGATGGTCTCGGCCCAGCCGGCCCACTCCTCGGCGGTGGGCTCGCCGCGGTCGCCGGGGCCGAGGATCACCGCGGTGTCGCCGACCTCGACGGGCAGGTCGCCGACGTCGAGCACGAGCTGGTCCATGGCGATGCGGCCGGCGACCGGGAAGCGGCGGCCGTTGAGGAGGACGGAGGCGCGCGGGGCGGCGATGCGCGGGATCCCGTCGGCGTACCCGAGCGGCACGAGCACGAGCGTCGACGGTCCGGCGGTGCGGTGGTCGAGGCCGTACGAGACGCCGTGCCCGGCCTCGACGCGCTTGACGGAGACGACGTCGGCCTCGAGCGTCATCGCGGGGATGAGGCCGAGGTCGCGGCCGGAGCGGTCGTCGAACGGCGAGATGCCGTAGACGGCGATGCCGAAGCGCACCATGTCGAAGCGCGCGGCGGGCAGGCGGATCCCCGCGGAGCTCGCCGCCAGGTGCTTCTCGACCGGACGCGCGCCCAGCTCCTCGGCCACGCGCACGGCCTCGCGGAAGCGGGCGAGCGCGGCGTCGTCGTCCTCGGGAGACGCGTCCGCGAGGTGCGACCAGAGGGCGTGCAGGGTCAGCTCGCCCGCGGAGTCGGCGGCGACGGCGGCGCGCACGAGGTCGGGCCAGAGCTCCGGGGTGGCGCCGTTGCGGCTGAGGCCCGTGTCGGCCTTGAGGTGCACGCGGGCGCGGATCCCCGTAGCGCGCCCCGCGGCGGCGATGCGCTTCAGCTCCCACAGCGCGGAGACGCCGAGGTCGATCTCCTCCTCCACCGCGACGCGGAAGTCGGTGTCGACGCCGTGGAGCCAGGCGAGGAGGCGTGCGTCGATGCCGGCGCGACGGAGCTCGACGGCGGACGCGACGTCGAGGACCGCCAGGCTCTCGGCGCCGGACTCGAGGGCGGCGCGCGCGACCTGCAGCGCGCCGTGGCCGTAGGCGTCGGCCTTCACGGCGACCATGGTGCGCGCGGGGGCGGCGAGCGCCGCGAGCGTGCGGACGTTGTGGCGGATCGCGTCGAGGTCGATCACGGCGCGGCGGCCGGGCGCGACGGGACCGGCCGACGCAGGCGCGGATGCGGGCTCGGTCATGCGGAGTGCCTCCGGGTCACGCGGCCGGCGACGCGCGCGACGATCTCGTAGCCGATGGTGCCGGTCGCCTCGGCCCACTCCTCCACCGAGGGGGCGCCCGTCGCGGGATCCCCGAACAGGACGGCGTCGTCGCCCACCGCGACGGGCCGGCCGTCGACGACGCCGTCGCCCACGTCGACCACGAACTGGTCCATGGCGATCCGGCCGCTCACGCGGAAGCGCGCGCCGTGGATCGCGACGGGCGCGCGGTTGCTCGCGAGCCGGGGCACGCCGTCGGCGAACCCGAGCGAGACGAGCGCGAGGGTGGTCGCGCTGGTGGTGCGGTACGTGTAGCCGTAGGAGACGCCCGTGTCGGCGGGCACGCGCTTGACGGCGACGACGCTGCCGACGAGCGTCATCGCCGGCACGAGGCCGAGGTCGGCCGAGGTGACGCCGTCGAGCGGCGAGATGCCGTAGATCCCGATCCCGAGGCGCACCATGTCGAGGCGCGCCTCGGGTACGCGCAGCGCTCCGGCGGTGGCGGCCAGGTGGCGGATCCCCGGCTCGAGCCCCGCGGCCCGGACGACGTCGACGGCCTCGTGGAACGCGCGGACCTGCGCCCGGTCCTCGTCCTCGCCCGCGTTGGCGAGGTGGCTGAAGACGCCGCCGAGGTGGATCCGGCCCTCCGCGACGAGCGCCGCGACCTCGGCGACGACGCCCGGCCACTCCGCCGGGGTCACGCCGTTGCGGCCGAGGCCGGTGTCGACCTTGAGGTGCACCTCCGCGGTGCGGCCCACGCGACGCGCGGCCTCCGCGGCCTCGCGCACCTGGCGCAGGCTGTTGAGCCCGAGGTCGATGCCGGCCTCGATCGCGGTCGCGAAGTCGGCGTAGGGCGCGTGCATCCAGGTGAGGATCGGCGCCTCGATCCCGGCCGCCCGCAGAGCGAGCGCCTCACGGATGTCGACCACGCCGAGCCGGTCGGCACCGCCCGCGAGCGCGGCGCGCGCCGACGCGACCGCGCCGTGCCCGTAGCCGTCGGCCTTGACCACCGCCATCACGAGCGGCGCGCCCGCCGCGGCACGCAGCGTGCGCACGTTCGTCGAGATCGCCCCGAGGTCGATGCGCGCCTCGCGGCGGAGCGCGGCGGGGACCTGGACGGTCGCCTCGTCGGTCATGCGCCCTCCCCCTCGGTCACGACGAACGCGGTCGCGAGGCCGGCGTCGTGGCTCATGCTCAGGTGGATCCGCGTCACCCCACGCGCGGCCGCGACCCGCGCGACGGCCCCGCCCACCTGGAACGACGGGTCGCCGTGGGCGTCGCGGACGACCTCCATGTCCTGCCAGCTGATGCCGCCGGGTCCGCCGAGCGCCTTGATGAGCGCCTCCTTGGCCGCGAACCTCGCCGCCAGCGAGCGCGTGGGCAGGGACCGCTCGGCGGGCGCGAACAGGCGCGGCACGAGACCCGGAGTGCGCTCGGCGCTCCGGGCGAAGCGCGCCACGTCGACCACGTCGACGCCGATGCCCCTGATCACGCCGCCGCGATCACTCGACGGTGACGGACTTGGCGAGGTTGCGCGGCTGGTCGACGTCGAGCCCCTTTGCGGCGGCGAGCTCCATGGCGAAGATCTGCAGCGGCGTGACGGCCAGCAGCGGCTCGAACAGCGGCGCGGCGAGCGGGATCGGGATGACCTCGTCGGCGTGCGGCAGGACGAACGCGTCGCCCTGCTCGGCGATCGCGATGACCCGGGCGCCGCGCGCGCGGATCTCCTCGATGTTGGAGATGACCTTCTTGTGCAGCGCGAGCTGGTGCACGGGGCTCGGCACGATCACGAAGACGGGCTGCCCCGGCTCGATGAGCGCGATGGGCCCGTGCTTGAGCTCGCCCGCGGCGAAGCCCTCGGCGTGGATGTAGGCGAGCTCCTTGAGCTTCAGCGCACCCTCGAGCGCGACCGGGAACCCGACGTTGCGGCCGAGGAAGAGCACGGCGCGCGTGTCGGCCATCCACTTCGCGAGCTGGCTGATCCTCTCGCCCTGCTCCACGACCGTGGCGAGCTTCTCCGGCACGGCGAGCAGCTCCTCGGTGTTCGCGACGATCTCGTCGGCCGACAGCGTTCCGCGGATGCGCGCGAGGTGCAGTCCGAAGAGGTACAGCGCGGCGACCTGCGCGACGAACGCCTTCGTCGACGCGACCGCGACCTCGGGACCCGCGTGCGTGTAGACGACGGCCTCGGACTCGCGGGGGATGGTGGCGCCCTGCGTGTTGCAGATGGAGAGGACGCGGGCGCCGGCCTCGCGGGCGTAGCGGACGGCCAGCAGCGTGTCCATGGTCTCGCCGGACTGGCTGATGGAGATGACGAGCGTCGTCGCGTCGAGCACGGGGTCGCGGTAGCGGAACTCGTGCGCGAGCTCGACCTCCACGGGGACGCGCGCCCACTTCTCGATGGCGTACTTGCCGAGGATGCCGGAGTAGGCGGCCGTGCCGCACGCGACGATGACGATGCGCGAGATGTCCGCGAGGTCGACCTCGCCGATCGCGTCGAGGTCGGGCAGCACGACGACGCCATCGACGATGCGGCCGCGGAGGGTGTTGGCCACCGCATCCGGGCCCTCGCTGATCTCCTTCGCCATGAAGCTCGACCAGCCGCCCTTCTCGCTGGCGGAGGCGTCCCACGCGATCTCGAACTCGTGCGTCTCCACGGGCGCGCCGTGGAAGTCGGTGACCGTGACGGAGTCGGGGCGGATGGCGACCATCTGGTCCTGGCCGATGGCGACCGCGCGGCGCGTGAACTCCACGAACGCGGCGACGTCGGATCCGAGGAAGTTCTCGCCGTCGCCCAGCCCGATGACGAGCGGGGAGTTGCGGCGGGCGCCGACGACGAGTCCGGGCTGGTCGCGGTGCACGGCGAGGAGCGTGAACGCGCCCTCCAGCCGGCTCACGGTGTTGCGGAACGCCTGCTCCAGGTCCTGCGTGATGCCGTACTCGCGGCCGAGGAGGCGCGCGGCGACCTCCGTGTCCGTGTCGCTCTCGAAGGTGTAGCCGTCCGCGAGGAGGTCGTCCTTGAGCTCCGCGAAGTTCTCGATGATCCCGTTGTGGATGAGCGCGAGCTTGCCGTCGTCGCCCAGGTGCGGGTGCGCGTTGCGGTCGGTGGGGCCGCCGTGCGTGGCCCAGCGCGTGTGGCCGATGCCGGTGGATCCGTTCGGCAGCGGCGACGCCTCGAGGTCCTCGAGCAGGCGGTCGAGCTTGCCGGCGCGCTTGCGGACGCCGAGCGTGCCGTCGGCGTCGAGCACCGCGACGCCCGCGGAGTCGTATCCGCGGTACTCCAGCCTCCGCAGCCCCCCGAGGAGCACCTCGAGGCTCTTGGACTCACCGACGTATCCCACGATTCCGCACATAGGGACCGACTTTACCGTCGCCTCCTCGGGGATCCGTCCGCGCCCTGCGCGCCGGGCGCGCCCCGGGCCAGCCATAGGATGGGACGCCATGGCCGACACCGCGACGGGATCCCCGACGAGCCACGGCCACGTCTCCCCGTTCGTCGAGATCGCCCGCGCCGACTGGGCGGCCCTCGCCCCCGCCACGCACCTCCCGCTGCGGGAGACCGAGCTGGTGCAGCTGCGCGGCATCGGCGACCGCCTCGACATGCGCGAGGTGGAGGACGTCTACCTCCCGCTCAGCCGACTGCTCAACCTCTACGTCACGGGCACGAAGAAGCTGCACCGGGACACGAGCGCGTTCCTCGGCGAGCGCGCGAAGAGCACGCCGTTCATCATCGGCGTCGCGGGATCCGTGGCCGTCGGCAAGTCGACCGTCGCCCGGCTCCTCCGCGAGATGCTCGCGCGCTGGGACGACACCCCGCGCGTCGAGCTCGTGACGACCGACGGCTTCCTGCACCCCAACGCGGAGCTCGAGCGCCGGGGCCTCATGGAGCGGAAGGGCTTCCCCGAGTCGTACGACCGGCGGGCGCTCTTGCGGTTCGTCACGCAGGTCAAGAGCGGGGTGCCCGAGGTGCGCGCGCCGTTCTACTCGCACCTCGCGTACGACATCGTCCCCGGCGCCGAGGTCGTCGTGCGCCAGCCGGACGTGCTCATCATCGAGGGGCTCAACGTGCTCCAGCCGGCGGCATCGGGCGCCAAGCTCGCCGTGAGCGACCTCTTCGACTTCTCGATCTACGTCGACGCCCGCACCCACGACATCGCGCAGTGGTACGAGGAGCGGTTCCTCAGCCTCCAGCGCGGGGCGTTCAGCAACCCGCGCTCCTACTTCCACCGGTACGCGGAGCTCAGCCCGGCCGAGGCGGTGGCGCGCGCACGCGGCATCTGGTCGGCCATCAACGAGCCGAACCTCGAGCAGAACATCCGCCCCACCCGGTCGCGCGCGACGCTCGTGCTGCGGAAGGACGCGGACCACTCGGTCGCGAACGTCCTGCTGCGCAAGCTCTGACGCGGGCGGGCCCGTGCCCGCGGTGGAGCCGGTCGGCCAGGCCGGTCGGCCAGGCGGGTCGAGTAGGCCGGTCGGCCAGGCGGGTCGGCTAGGTGTAGTTCCTGGGGAGGTTGTGAACGCTGGGGCGGATAGCGAAGACCTCCGGGACGATGTGGGTTACCACACTCATCAACGTCCACGGAGGTCTTCGTGACTCACGCTAAC